>CAZOXS010000246.1:0-8403 GCA_964583785.1 uncultured Victivallales bacterium | reverse complement strand
AGGCGCGGCGTGAGTTCCAGGTGCCTGCCGACGGCGAATTGGAATTCACCGGCGGTGTCCACCCACACGCGGGAGGTGATATTGAGCGGCAGCAGATAGCGCAGGCCGAAGATGCCTTCGTGCTTGTCGAAGTGATCGTTTGCGCCTTTGAGATCGGCCCCGGCAAAGAAAGTGGCAAAGCGGTTCAGGTAATAATCGTAGGCGGGCGTGACCTCCCACTTCACGTCGTCCACTCGCTGCCATCCGGCCTGCCACTCGGCGGAGAAGATGTGCCGCGTGTTGGCGTAAACCAGCGATCCCTGTGCCATCTGCGAGAGCACGTCTGCCTGGCCATAAAGATAGAACGGGTCATGGTAGAGACGCGAGCGGACGGCGGCGGTGGCCGGGTCGGGTTCGAAGTCCTGATAATGCACCACCCGCGCCATGCCGCTCATCATGTGATACAGCAGGTGACAGTGTAAGAACCAGTCGCCGAACTCGTCCGCCGCAAACTCGATCACGGTGGTCGTCATGGGAGCGACGTCCACGGTGTGCTTGAGTGGCGAGAACACACCCTGGGCGTTGAGCACCCGGAAGAAATGTCCGTGGAGATGCATCGGGTGATGCATCATGGTGCGGTTGATCATGATGAACCGCACGACCTCACCGCGTTTGATTTCAATGGCATCGGATTCGGACAGCGGCTTGTTGTTCAGAAACCAGACGTAACGCTGCATGTCGCCGTCGAGGGTGAGTCGGATTTCTCGGACCGGTTTTGAGGAATCGAACGCCGTGGGCTGCAAGGCGCGCAGCTTGTCGTAAGGCGGCCCGGGGCGTTCGGAGCTCATGCCGTCAGCGGCCAGTGGGGCTTTTGAACTCACGTCATCAGCGAGCAGCCCGAGCCAGGCGCTCTTGGGTGCGGCGGATTTGCCTTGGGAGACATTGCCTGTATCCATCGGCATCTTCTCATGCGCCATACCGCTCATGTCGTGGCCCGCAGGGCTCATCGCGGGCGCGGAAGCCATCCCGGAATGGTTCGTTTTACCGGCATCCGGTGCCATGTCGCCATGGTCCATTCCTTTCATGCCGTTCATGCCCGGTTGATTGAACGTGCCTGCACGCACGGCGTGGCCGGGCATGCCCATCGAGCCGCCCGGTGTCAACGCGAACGCGCGTTTGAGCGAGAGGCCGCCCATAGTGACGTAAAGATTGGGGAGCGGGATCTCTGGCGCGGCGTGCCGCGTGCCGTCGCCAATCCACAACGAAGCGTGCCCCGATCCATCATGAGCCGTCGCGCGAAATTCGTAGCTGCCTTCTGCCGGCACCGTGACGATCACGTCATACGTTTCAGCCACGCCCATCAGCAACCGTTGTTCGTCGAAGGGTTGCACTGGCAGCCCGTCCGCCGCGATGACCTGCAACGGGCCACCGGCGAACTGCAAATAGAAAAAGGTGGTGGCCGAACCATCGATGACCCGGAGCCGAATCTTTTCGCCCGGCTTAGCGGCGAGGGACTGTTGCGGAGCGCCGTTGAGCAGAAAACGGTCATAGTAAACATCGGCAAGGTCCATGGGCGGCATTCGCTGGAGTTCCCGAGAAAGATACGAGCCCAACAGACCCAGGCGCGCCGCCCCCAATACACTTTGACCGCTGCCTTTCCGAATTGCATACCACTCACTGCCGCGTTTGAGCGTGTGGAGCACCGAGTTCGCGTCCTCGTCCGTCCAGTCGGACAACACCACGACATGATCGCGGATCCCGTCCAACGCGCCTTCGGACCTCGGTGCGATAACCAGCGCTCCATACAGTCCCCGCTGTTCCTGGAGCATGGTGTGGCTGTGATACCAGTACGTGCCGGATTGCCGGAGATCGAACTCGTACGTGAACGTCTCGCCTGTCGCGATGGGCGGATACGTCAGGAAGGGCACGCCGTCCATGGCATTGGACAGCAAAATCCCGTGCCAGTGAACAGAGGTCTCCACGTCCATCCGGTTGTGGACGCGGATCACGGCGTGGTCACCCTCGGTGAAACGCAGGGTTGGCCCCGGCAGTTGCCCGTTGACCGTCATCGCCTGCACGGGATGGCCGGTGATGTTCACCTCCTGCTGCGCGATGGTGAGGTCGTATTCCACGGTTGCCGCCGACAACAGCGCCCCCGGCACGAACAGCGCCAAGACGCCCAACAAAACCGCCACGGGCTTTTCGGATTTTGCGAACGCACGGCGATGGATGTCTTTTGATGCGGCGATCATGGTAGCACCACTAATTCGCCGTGCATATCGCCATGCCCGTCGTCCCCTGTGCCGCTTTCTTCATGGGGGGTACCACCGCCGTGTTCGTCCTGTTCCATATGTCCTGTCTGCCGGGAGCAGTCAAACACGAACAGCCCTGCCACGAGTATTCCAGCTACACCCCACGTCACGAGCGTTGTTTTGGTTTGTCTCAGCATTGCATCTTCTCCTTGTTTTGCGGTGTTCAAGATTCCGAGCTTAATTTTTCGCAGCCGCAGTGCATTAACGACGACGGAGGCCGAGCTTAAGCTCATCGCGGCGGCGGCGATCATCGGGCTGAGCAACAGGCCGAAAAACGGATAAAGGATTCCTGCGGCGACCGGAATGCCGAGGCTGTTGTAGATGAACGCGAAGAAGAGGTTCTGGCGGATGTTGCGCATGACCGCCCGGCTCAGGGTGATCGCCTTGACGATGCCGCCCAGATCGCCTTTGACCAGGGTGATGCCCGCGCTTTCAATCGCGACATCGGTGCCAGTGCCCATGGCAATGCCGACATCGGCCGCCGCCAGCGCGGGCGCGTCATTGATGCCGTCGCCGGCCATTGCCACGATCTGATGATCCGCGCGCAGTTTTTTCACATATTCGTGCTTATCCTGCGGCGCTACGCCGGCCCGTACTTCGTCAATCCCAAGTTCTTCCGCCACGCTGCGGGCGGTCTGCTCATGATCGCCCGTTACCATGTGAATCTTAAGCCCAAGCTGATGCAGGGCCTGGATCGCTTCTGGTGTGCCGGATTTGATCGGATCGGATACCGCCAGAATTCCGGCGGCTTGCCCATCGACCGCGACAAAGATCACGGTGTGTCCTTTGCTTTGCAATTTCCCGGACGGATCGCGCAACGCATCAAGGCCTTTTGCCCCGGCCTGTTTCAAAAACTCCGGTTTTCCGACCAGCACCGTGTGAGCTTCTACTTCAGCGGAAATCCCGCCGCCGGTGGTCGAATTGAAATCTGACGATTTGCCTAATGCGAGTTCCTTCTTTCTGGCGGCGTTGACCAGTGCGGCGGCCAGCGGGTGCTCGCTGTTCTGCTCGGCGGATGCCGCCAGTCGCAGCATGGCGTCATCCTCGAAGTCGCCGACCGGAATGATATCTGTTAAAGACGGCTTGCCTTCAGTCAGCGTACCGGTCTTATCAACAATGATAGTTTCGACTTTTTCCATGACCTCAAGCGCTTCGGCGCTTTTAATGAGTATGCCGGTTTTTGCGCCGCGCCCGACACCAACCATGATCGACATTGGTGTAGCCAGCCCCAGTGCGCAGGGGCATGCGATGATCAGCACAGCGACCGCATTAACCAGCGCGTGGGCAAGGCGCGGATCCGGCCCGAGCCAGGCCCAGATTGCGAAAGTGAGCAGGGAAATGACGATGACCGCCGGCACAAAAACGGCGGCAAAACGGTCGGCCAAATGCTGGATCGGCGCCCGGCTGCGCTGCGCCGCGCCGACCATGCGCACGATCTGCGCAAGCACCGTATCGCGTCCGACCTTGGTGGCCTTCATCAGGAACGAGCCGGTCTGGTTGATCGTCGCGCCCGTCACCGGGTCGCCCTCATTCTTATCCACAGGAACCGGTTCGCCGGTCAGCATCGATTCGTCGAGTGTGCTTTGTCCCTCTGTGATCGTTCCGTCCACCGGCACCTTTTCACCGGGGCGCACGCGCAGAACATCACCTTCCTGCACCTCTTCCAACGGGACATCGATTTCCTTTCCGTCGCGTACGACCCGCGCCTGCTTTGGTGCCAGGCCCTTCAGCTCCTTGATCGCGCCGCTGGTGCGTTTGCGGGCACGCAGCTCCAGCATCTGTCCCAGCAGGACGAGCACAATGATCACGGCGGCAGTTTCAAAATAGAGCGCCACCTGGCCATGTTGGCGGAACGATTCCGGAAAGATGTCCGGAAACAGCGCCGCCACCGCGCTGTAGAGGTAGGCTGTGCCCGTGCCGACGGCAATCAGCGTGAACATGTTCAGGTTCCAGGTGACCACCGACTTCCAGCCGCGTTTGAAAAACGGCAGTCCGGCCCACAGCACCACCGGGGTGGCCAGCGCAAATTCAATCCATTTGGAAATGTTGGCGGGAATCAGGTTGCCGATCGGGTCGCCGGGAAGATGTCCGCCCATCACGATGATGAATACCGGTAGCGTGAGCACCAGTCCGATCCAGAACCGTCGCTCCATGTCGCGCAGTTCGGAATCATCCTCTTCGCCGGTCGACTCCATCGATTCCAGTGCCATGCCGCACTTCGGGCAGTCGCCGGGATGATCCTGCTGCACCTCCGGATGCATGGGGCAGGTATAGAGTGCGCCGGAGTCCTCCTCGGTAGCGGCATCTGCCACATCGCCCTTGAGAAACTTCTGTTGGCAGTGGTCACTGCAGAAGTAGAACGTCGTGCCATCACGTTCCGCGGTGACGGCAGTCGCCTGGTCCACAGTCATGCCGCAGACGGGATCCTTAAGATTCATTCGTCATCCCTTACTTCTTGCGCTTGACTTCCTGCGCTTCGTTCACGACGGGCAGTTCCGGGCGGGTGGCCCATTCGGTCCAGCCCGCGTCGTACCAGTGCACGTTCGTATAGCCCAGCAGGTGCTTGAGCACAAAGAAGGTCTGGCTGGCCTGATGACCGGTGCGACAATGCACAATGACCTCCGTGTTCGTTGACGGAATAAGCTGGCTGTAGCCGGCGGCCAAGACGCCGATCGGCTTGAAGGAGACGGCCTTGTCGGGGCTCGTGACGACATCTTCCGAGAAGGGACGATTGAGTGCGCCCGGGATATGGCCTGCACGGGCTTCGTCGGACGTCACGCCTGCATAGTAATCCGCCGGCCGCACGTCAATAATCACGGTGCCGGATTTGTCGAGCGCGGCGGCCACGGTCTGAAAGGCCACTGTGAAATCGTCGTCGTCAGTCTTGGCCGGGTACGTCGATGCGGTTACGCCGGGCAAGGCCGCGTCCGCGGCCCGGCCTTCCTGCGTCCACTTGGCGTACCCTCCGTTCATGACGGCATAATCCCAGTGCCCTAACCGGGCGAACGCCATTGAGGCCAACGTGGCGTCGTGAAATTTCTCTCCGGATACAAGAACGACGGAGTCTGACGGCTGCAGGCCCAGCAGCGAGAACTGTGCGGCAAGCATGGCGGGTGGCAGCAGCAGAGAGGGCACGCCTCCGATGTTGCCGCGCAGACTCTCCACGTTGAGGCTGAGAGCCCCTGGGATGTGCGCGGTATTGTATTCCGGCTGGGACCGCAGATCGATGACCTTCAGGCCCGGTGTTCCGAGTCGGGCTATCAGCCAGTCCGTTTCGATGACGCGCGGCATGGCCTCGTTTGCCGCTTCGGAGGAAGGGCCGACTTTGGCGGGCGTGGCGAAGAAAGCGCGCCACGCATTGACGCGAGCGGCGTCGCCTGCCGTCAACGGTTCCGTCCGCAACGAGACCGGCTTGAGGCAGCGGTCCCGGAAGCCCTGCAGGCCATCTGTTAAGATGTAGACGTTGCCAAAGCCCCGGCGCTGGAGCGAATCACGGGCCTGGGCTGGATGGGTCATCCCATTGGAATAGAGTACGATCAGGCCTCGGTTCCGGTAGGGTTGAAGGGTCTCCGCCAATTCGGCGAGCGGCGCATTGAGCGCACCGCGAATGTGGAATCCACTGAACTCGGCTGCGGGCCGCACATCCACGACCAGCAGACCCGGTTCGCCCGCCATGAGGCGAGCGGCAAGCTCTTCGGGCTCGATATGGTCCAGCGCCTGCTCCACGCTCTCCATCAACGCCTGCTCGTCCACAGCCGTTACGGCGGTGGATTCTACGGGCTCCGCAGAAGCCCCGGTTGTGGCGGGACTCAGCATGAACAAGCCGAGCGCCAGCGTTACGAGTGCCAGGCTGAAGGCTTTCAAGAACGGCGAACGCAAATAAGCTGTGTGCCCGGTCCGCGCCTTTTCGACCCATTCCGACAACCAGAACGCCGCTACGGCCACCAGGGTGAGGACCAGCATGAACCCGTTGCGCGACATGCCCACAGTGGCATAGATCATCTGCACGCCCTGATTCCCGGTCGTGTACAACGAGCGGATCACAGGAAAGACCTCGTTGAACAGGATACTGCCGCCGGTAACGCCAATCAGGAAGACAAGAGCATCAATCCGGCCGGAGGCAACGCCCGCTGCCGCCGTGCCGGGGCACCAGGACCCCATGACAAAACCAACACCGAACAATACCCCCCCCACGATCTGGGCGGCGTAGATGGTGGGCATCAGGTATATCTGTTCGAGCTGGATCCAGCCGAACGCCACCAGAAACGAGAGCCCCAGCATCGCGGTGATCAGCGCGGAGAACATTACTTTCACAACCGCCATATCCGTAAAGTAGAAGACCCCTGCCAGGCGGCGCGAACTGCCGAATCCGGCCCTTTCGAGCGCGAAACCGAAGCCGCACCCGATCAGGAGGGCAAGGAAGAAGGCTAGGGGAGTGTCGAGAGCATTGAGACTGTAGAGGGGATTAATCATGCCATTGCCTCCTGACAAACCAGGCCGTGGCATAGCCGCCCGCAAAGAGACAGACCAGGAATACCATGCTGCCGGTCAGCAGTAGTGCCCCGCCGCTCAGGGCTTGACCGGAGGTGCAACCCCGGGCCAGACGACTAGCGAAGCCAACGATCAGGCCACCTGTCAGAGCGTACCCGAGCCGTCGCCCGATGGACGTCCCGGCGCCGCGCTCGACCTGGATGCGTGCTCGGTTCGCCAGCAACGCCGAGAACAGGGCACCGAGAAGCGTGCCTACGAACATGAACACGAGGTAGTAGTTCAACGGCCTGGTGCCCCATTCTCCGAAATACTCGCTGCCCAATGTGTGAGAAGCTGCCACGCATAAGGAAAGTGAAGCCCCAATGCGTGCGATGCCGCCCGACGCTCCCAACCCAACCCCAAGGGACAAAAACGATGCCAGCAGCACCAACCCAAGCAAAACTCCGGCCAGGTAGGGATTCGCATAGGGTTTAGGTGCGCTTATTGACTCAACTTTTTTCGTTTTCATAACTCAGCACCCCGCACTTTTCTTCTTGGGTGGTTCAGGGGCGGCCGGTGCCGGTGCCGCCGGCCTCGCGGGAGGCGAAACGGGAACCGCAGGCCTGACGACGGGAACCGAAGTCGACCCTGCTGGCGGCAGGGGCGCATCAGAGTCATTCCAGTAGGCTTCCAATCCTCCATACAGCGCCATGACAGGCCGCTCAGTCTTCTGCGAGAGAATGCCGCCCACCGCCATCGCCAGCGAGCCGTCGCGGTCCACGATGATCAACGGAGCCGCGGCGCTGAGATAGGCTGGATTGGCGATCACGTCGGCGATATCCGCGTTGATCGAGCCGGACACGTTGAAATCTGCATACTGTGCCGGCGGGCGAATGTCCACGATCTCAAAGGTACCGGGGAGATCCATCAACATGCGTTTGAGTTCAGCGGCGGAGATGCGCTGCGGGAGTTTGACGGAACGAACGGAAGCCGCACCTGTTGCACCGCGCCCGCTTGCGTCTGCGCCCAGGGTCGGCAATCCATCCGCAATCCAGGCTTCACTGCCACCCTCCATGTTGAGAACGCTCTTGAAGCCCATCTTCTGGAGTACGGACGCTCCCATACTGGAGCGATAAGCCGAATTGCATACGGTAAGGACCCGCATGTCTTTGGACAGCCGTTTGCCGCCTGTAAACAGCGTGTTCAACGGGATGTTCAGCACATTGCCAATACGCAGCCCCATCCACTCGGTTGGCAGGCGCACATCCACGATAATGGGTGCTGTGCCGTTCTGCATCTGCTGATAGATTTCTCTGGGTTCTACGAGCGTGAGGGTTTCGAGAGGCAGATTGGTTTGTTCCCACGCGTCCGGACCGCCCTGTAGAAAGCCGAGGGGATGATCATACCCGATGCGCTTCAGGCGGAAGGCCGCTTCCTGGACTTCGGCATCCGAACCGACAAGCACGAAGGGCTCGTCCCATGGAATCATGATGCCGGTCCACGTCTCCAAACGTCCACGAATACCAATGTTGATCGCACCGGCGGGGTGACCAGTGGAGAACGGTGTCGTATCGCGCACATCTACGAGCCACGCGCCATTCTGCGCTTGAGCGGCGACATCCGCCGCGGGCAGAGCAGGCGG
>CAZOXS010000245.1:0-6473 GCA_964583785.1 uncultured Victivallales bacterium | reverse complement strand
CCGTCGAGTCCGACGAGGCCATGCTGCAAAGCATGAGCTGGGAAGACGTCCAGGAACTGCTCGAACTGTAAAAGGAGACGCATGAACATCGTGTACTGGCGGGCGGGGGGGCTGCTGGCGGTGGCGGCGGTGGTGATCGCGCTGCCTTTCGTGTTCCGGCGGGACCGGGTGCAACGCGACTGGCACCCCGGCGATCCGGAGCTGATCGTCATCAGTCCGCACAACGAGGCTATCCGCACCGAGTTCGCAACGGCGTTCAGCGCCTGGCACCTGCGCCACCACGGGCAGCCGGTGCGCATCGACTGGCGTAGTATCGGCGGTACGACCGAGATCATGCGCTACCTGGAGGCC
Source organism: uncultured Victivallales bacterium (assembly GCA_964583785.1). Taxonomy (GTDB): domain Bacteria; phylum Verrucomicrobiota; class Kiritimatiellia; order UBA8416; family UBA8416; genus UBA8416. Next base: position 6,122 of record CAZOXS010000245.1, on the reverse strand, counting down.
GAGAGCATGGCCGCCTTCAAGGCCTGGCGCAGAGCCAACGCTCACCCATGGCCCGAGGGTGCGGAACCCCTGACGCTGGATAGTCGTTTCGATGCCGCCACGCCTCCGGCAGACAACGCCAAGCGCGAGCGCTGGCAGCAGCAGCGTGACTTGCATACAGCCTTCCGTGACACCGATGACCCGCAGGCCTTCGGGTGCGGGATCGACCTCTTCTTCGGCGGCGGAACCTACGACCATGGCGCAGCGGCAGGAAAAGGGTTCACCGTCGCGCCCTGGCCGGCAACACAACCGCCCGACGAGATTGTTTCCCCGGATGGCGCGGAACGTTTTCCCGCCCGTGCCGGTGGCGAGATCTGGCGCACGGATACCTTCTTCGGCACGGTGCTCAGCACGTTCGGTATCTGCTATAATCCTGACCGGCTGCGCGATCTCGGCATCGAGACTCCCCCGGCCACCTGGGCCGACCTGGCGGACCCGCGCTATTTCGGTCAGATCGGCGTCGCCGACCCCACCAAGAGCGGCAGTATCGCCAAGGCGTTCGAGCTGATCATCCACACCGAATGCCGCAACGCCGTCGAACGCGCCGGCTATGCCGATCAGGTCGATACATTCGAAGCGCTTATCGCCGCCGCCGACCTGCCACCCGGCATCATGCCACCGACGGTTCCCGATGCCTACCAGCAGGCGGTCGCGCAAGGCTGGGAGGCGGGCATCCACCTGATCCAGCGGATCAGCGCCAATGCGCGCTACTTCACCGACGGGGCGGGGAAGGTCCCGATCGACGTCAGCAACGGCGATGCCGCCGCCGGGCTGGCGATCGACTTCTTCGGACGCTACCAGGCCGAATCGACACGCGACCGCCACGGGCAGCCGCGGATGATGTACATCACCCCGGTCGGCGGTTCCGGGGTCAGTGCCGACCCGATCAGCCTGCTGCGCGGGGCACCGCACCGCGAGTTGGCCGTGCGCTTCATTCGCTTCACGCTCGGCACCGAAGGCCAGCGCCTCTGGACCTACCGCGCCGGCACGCCGGGCGGACCGGTCAAGTATTCCCTGCGCCGGCTGCCCATTCGCCGCGACTTTTATCCGCATCCGGAAAACCCCAGTCAACACGCGGTGCATCAGGATCACCTGCGCCACAGCACCGATGCGCTCGACGATCCGTCCGTGAATCCCTACGCGCTGGCCGAGCAGTTCACCTACCGGCCGCGCTGGACCGCCCGGCATTTCAACATCCACCGCGACTTGATCCGCGCCATGGGGCTGGATGCTGCCACCGAGCTGAAAGCCGCCTGGCAGGCGATCCATGCGCATCCTGATCCCGCGCGCAGGTCGCGCGCCCTCGCCCTGCTTGAACGTCTGCCCACCCGCCCCGAACCGCTCAATTGGAAAAGCGCGCTCTCCATCAGCAGCCGCCACTCGCGCCTCGACTATATGCGCGAATGGACCCTGTTCTACCGCCAGAGCTACCGCGAAGCCCTGGCCTCGTTGACGGAGGATGCGCCATGAACCCGAACCGCGCTCGCCTCGTTTTCGTCCTCACCTGTCTCACGTTTGGGCTGCTGTTCTTCTGGCCACTGTCACGCGTAATCGCCGGCGGCTTCTTTACCGACGGGGGCTTCACCCTCGAATTCCTCTTCGGCGTTTTTCGCAATCCGGTCTATGCCGAAGGGTTGTGCAACAGCCTGCTGATTGCCATCGGCACCACAACCCTGACGCTACTGATCGCCCTGCCGCTGGCCTGGATGAGCACGCGGTTTGATTTCCGCGGCAAACGCCAGCTCTGCGCCTTGCTGCTGCTGCCTATGATCCTGCCGCCATTTGTCGGCGCGGTCGGCTTCCAGAAGATCTTGGGGCAGTACGGTGCGCTCAATGCGGCCCTGGGACTGGGACCGATCGACTGGCTGGGACGCGGACGCTACTTCGGGGTGATCCTACTGCAGGCCTTGTCGCTCTATCCCGTGCTCTATCTCAATGCATCCGCCGCGCTGGCCAATGTGGATCCGGCCATGGAGGAAGCCGCCGCGAGCATGGGCTGCGCCGGTTTTTCACGCTTCCGACGCATCACGCTGCCGCTGATCATGCCCGGGCTCTTCGCCGGGGGCACGATCGTCTTTATTGCCGCCTTCACGGAGCTGGGTACGCCGTTGATCATGAACTACAACCGCTGCGCACCGGTGCAGATCTTCGATGCGCTCAAGGAGATTTCCTCCAGTGCCTTCCCGTATGCGCTCGTCTTCGTGATGCTCTCGTGCAGCATGCTGCTTTACGCCGCGGGCCGCCTGGCCTTCGGCCGCCACGGCTACGCGATGCAGGCGAAAGCCTCCACGGGCACCGTCACCCGGCAGGCGCGCGGCCTGGCCGGGCTACTGGTGCCGGGCTTCTTCATCACCATTGTCGCCGTCGCCCTGCTGCCGCATCTCGGCGTGGTGCTGACCAGCTTCAGCCCCCCCGGCAGCTGGTACCGCACGCTGCTGCCCGAGGCCTGGACGACGGCGAACTACGCCGACGCGCTCGGGCATGAGATGACCCTGCGCTCGATCCGCAACAGCCTGGTCTTCTCCGCCCTGGCCGTCCTGTTCAACATCGTCTTCGGCCTGGCGATCGCGTTCACGGTTGTGCGCTCGCGCCTGCGCTTCCGCGGGCTGCTCGACACGCTGGCCATGCTGCCGCTGGCGGTCCCCGGTCTGGTGATGGCGTTCGGCTATATGGCCATCAGCTCGATGCTCAGCAATCAGCCGTGGGTGAAGGAAAATCCGTTCTGGCAGACGATCTTCGACGTGCGCGTCAATCCGGCGTTCTTCCTGGTGATCGCCTACGGGATCCGCCGCCTGCCCTACATGGTACGCAGCGCCGTGGCCGGCCTGCAGCAGACCTCCGAGACGCTGGAAGAGGCCTCCGCCAACATGGGGGCATCACCAAGCGTCACCATGCGGCGGATCACCCTGCCGCTGATCGCCGCCAACCTCATCGCCGGCACGTTGCTGGCCTTCGCCTTCAGCATGCTGGAAGTCTCCGACAGCCTGATGCTCGCCCAGCGCGCGGATTATTATCCCATCACCAAGACCATCTACGAGCTTTTTCAGATGATCGGCAGCGGGACCTACGTCGCCGCCGCCCTCGGGGTCTGGGCCATGCTGTTCCTGGCGGTGGTGATCCTCGGCTGCAGCCTGTTGCTCGGCCGCCGCCTCGGGGCCATCTTCCGGATCTGACGCGTCTATCCTGAAATTGCTGGCTTGCAGGCCGACGACTTTCCGCCTAGGCTTGCGGCCATGAGAATTGAAACCATTGTTGTTGGTGCGTTTGACGTCAATTGCCTGGTGCTCAACGGAACGGAAAACCGGGCGGTAGTGGTCGATCCCGGTGCCGATGCGCAACGGATCGCGCATTATCTTCGCGAGCAGAACCTGACGGTCGACGGCTGGGTGCTGACGCACGGCCACGCCGATCACCTCTCGGCACTCGCCCCGCTGGCGAGACAGTTCCCCGCCCCTGTCGCCATGCATCCACAGGATGCCGCCTGGGCATTCACGCCGATCAACCAGATTCCGCCTTACTACCCGGTACCGGAAGCACCGCCAGGCACCATCCGTGAGTTGCACGAGGGAACCGCCTACCAGGCGGCAGGGCTGGACATCACGATCATCGGGACACCGGGACACACGCCGGGCTGCATTTGCCTCTACCTTCCGGCGGAATCCATCCTGATCGCCGGCGATACCCTCTTTGCCGGTTCCGCCGGCCGCACGGATCTTCCGGGAGGGAGTTCGGCCCAGCTCACGCAATCACTGCGCCGCCTGGCAAGCTTGCCGGACGATTGCCGCGTCTACTCCGGACACGGACCGTCCACGACCATCGGGCGCGAGAAGCGTGTGAACCCCTTCATGCAACAAAAGACCACCGAGGTTTGATATGATCCACATCACCGCGCCGGGTATCGACACCGATGCCATCATCCGCGACATCCATGCATCCGTGAAACAGAAGGCGGCAGCCGGCCGCTACCAGGCCGCCGGACTTGGGGTGTCTGAGCGCTTTGCACCGCTTGCATTCAAGGACAACGCCGCCTTCCTGGCATTCTACCTTGAGAACCTGCGCGAGAGTGCCTTTGTTGATATCGGGGACTTCGAGATCGTCGAGAAGCGCCCACGGTTCGCACGCCTGCTGGTCGGGTTGAAAAAGGCGATCTGGTCGATGCTGAGGTTCTATACCTACCGGTTGTGGTCGCAGCAGAACCAGATCAACGGACTGCTACTGGCGGCGATCGAGGGACTGCACGACCAGCAGAAAGAAAAAATCAGTGCCCTCGAAGCCAAGGTTCAAGAACTTGAACACGCACTCAATCAGACAGAAGCCGACTGATCAGCAGCGACGGGCGGCTCATTGCGACACAAGGCGGTAATCGCCTCCAATGCCTTGGAAATATCCTTCATCGCCGCATCGATCACGCCGACCTTTTCAAGTACGGATCCCATCCGGAGTATCTGTTCGGAGCGGTCGCGTTCCAGTCCGTCCCGCCGGACCATCAGATCCTCAACGGCGTTTTCCAGGTCGGCAATGCGATCCTGGGCTTTCAGCAAAGACCGCCGCAACTGGATGATCTGCAATTCCTGATCCTCGAGCGGGCGATCCAGATCATCCAGTTCCATCCCGTCCGGGATCGGAACCTGGACATCGCCACCGCAATCCGAGCACTTGATCGTCAGTCCGGCCCCGCGATAGTCGATCGCCAGACTCTTGGCACAATGCGGACAATCAAAAATGATATCCGTATCCTTGATATCGACATCGGCATCCGGGCCATGAATCATGTGCTTGCTCCCGTACTTCCCCGACCAACAACACCTCCGGCGATATAGGCTATCCGCGACAGACGCGGCCTAGGCCTTCGTAATCTTGCCGCCCCTGATGCAGGACGCACATACATTACGGCGCGTTACGCCACCGTTCTCCGCGACACGCACGCGCTGAATGTTCGGCAGGAACCGCCGCCGGGTGACTCCCGTCGTATGTAAACCGATGCCGCCCTTGCTCTTACGCAAACCATGCCGAATAATCCGGTTACCTGTAGCCGGACCCTTACCACAAACATCACAAACTTTAGCCATTTCTCTCCCTCCAAAAAAGACACACATTACCTGAACCGGCATTCAACACGCAAGCAAAAAGGAAGCCCCGGTATATATTTTTGCCCGATTGACAAACAGGAACCGACAGGGCTACAATCCGGCCATGCTTCCGCAGTGGATAATCGAGAAGAAACGCGACGGGCTTCCGCTCTCCGAGCAGGAGATCCGCGACTTCATCGACCGCTACACCGATGGTTCCATCCCTGACTACCAGATGGCCGCGATGGCCATGGCGATCTACTTCCAGGGGATGACCCCGGACGAAACCACCATCCTGACGGATGCCATGATGCGCTCCGGCGACCTGGTCGACACAAGCGGACTGGGGCTGCCCACCGTCGACAAGCATTCCACCGGCGGCATTGGTGACAAGGTCTCGCTGATCCTGGCCCCGCTTGTGGCTTGCGGCGGCGTGGCGGTGCCCATGCTCTCGGGACGCGGACTCGGCATCACCGGCGGCACGCTTGACAAGCTCGAATCAATCCCCGGCTACCGCACGGATCTGTCAACCGCTGAATTCCTGGCGGTGCTGGAAACCACCGGCTGCTCGATCACCGGCCAGACCGCCCGTATCGCCCCGGCCGACAGGAAACTCTACGCCCTGCGCGACGTCACCGGCACAGTGCCTTCGATCCCCCTGATTTCCGCCAGCATCATGTCCAAGAAACTGGCCGAAGGGGCCGACAACCTCGTGCTCGATGTCAAGTGGGGGTCGGGTGCTTTCATGAAAACGGTGGACGACGCACAACGCCTGGCCCACACAATGGTGGCGATCGGCAGCCGCATGCACCGGGGCATGACCGCCATCATCACTGACATGAACCAACCGCTGGGCCGCACCGCGGGCAACAGTCTCGAGATCCGCGAAACCGTGGAGGCCCTGCAAGGCGGAGGGCCGGAGGATCTGCGCGAGGTCACCCTGACCCTTTCCGCCGCGATGCTCTTGCTGGCAGGCGTCGAAACCGATGCCCCCGCCGCCCGGCAACGCCTGAT
>CAZOXS010000244.1:0-5275 GCA_964583785.1 uncultured Victivallales bacterium | reverse complement strand
CACGCCGTGAGCGCGGCTTGCGCGTTGCAAGCGACCGGTTAATTGGCGTACGCACGGGGATTGCGTAACCGTACGCGCATTCCCGCTGCCTCAGTCGCGGCGCGACTGGCTACATATTCTGTGTTTTATGTGCCTTTTATGAGGACTTGCAGAACCCCTCGTGGTTCCCGCTTGAAGCCGGGCACCACGAGGGGTTCTGCAAGGAAAAATGGCGGATGCTGTGCGCCTGACAGTTTTTGCGCCGTCTGATGGAAGAAACTCGTGATTTTCGGGCACACGCCTCCCTTCCCGGCGTTCAGCGCGGGGTTTTCTGATGCGTCTGCGGTTGGCCAGTGAGCTAACCGGCCATATGATCCTGAGGGGCACACAACCTCTACACCCGCTTTTCTAATGAATATTGCATTGTAGCGTATACAATAACGTATGGCTACGCTTATTTAAGGAATAATCGGTAACAATCACAGGCATCCGAGCGAATATCCCGCGCATCGTGTTAGGCGGCGGCATGGTACGGCCTTGGAAAACAAGGGCGGGGTGGATATGCCAGACGTTCCGTTGGTTCGGAGCTGAAGCAGTATACTTTGCAAAACCCCTCGCGGTGCCCGGCTTCAAGCGGGCACCGCGAGGGGTTTTGCAAGAGCCTCTTGTGTGTAGCGGCTATAATCGCAGGCGGAAGCTCGCAGTATCCGCACGCCGTAGCATTCGAGCGTCACGCGGCCCTCGCAGGGCTTGCCCGTCAGCATGTCCTCGTACTTTCCGCCAAGCGCAACGGTCGCTTCGTGGTTGTTGAAGTTCAGCAGGAAGACGAACCGCGTGACGCCATCGGTCCGCAACTGGGCGGTGACCCCGGCCGGCAAGGTCGTGTCGAGTACGCGTTTGATCTGTAGATCGTCGATAAGCCGGCCGTAGACGTCCGAAAGCAACTCACCCTTCATCCGTGCCGCCAGATAATACGCCTTGCCCTTGCCATAAGTGTTGACCGTCAAGGCCGGAGTCCCGGCAAAGAACTGGTCGCTGTAGGTGGCCAGTACCGTTGATCCCTCGGCATGGATCACCGAGCAGGTGTCCACGGCCTTGTAGCTGCCGCTCAGACCAAGCGGATTACCCTCGGACATGGCGATGCCGACCGACTCGTGCGGGTAATAGCCCTGACTTTCCTCTTCCCATACGCCGAACACCTCGCGCAGCCCCTCGCCCGGCACGCCGCCCAGGAAACAGAGGTCGGACTCGTCGACCACCGCACTCCAGTAGGTCATCACGGACGTACCGCCTCCCGCCACAAACGACTTGAGACGATCCGCAAACTCTGGGCGCAGCATATAGGCCATCGGGACAACCACCAGCTTGTAGCGGTCGAGATCGCCATTCTGGTCGATCACATCCACCGGCACGCCCGCCTGCCAGAAGGGACGGTAATGCGCGGCGCATTCCTGACGGTACTTGGTATTCTCGCCCAGGAAGATACGGGCACCCTCGCGGATCGCCCATTCGTTCTCCCAGTCCAGGATCACGGCAACTTCCGGCTGCACCGAGGTTCCGACCACATCGTCGAGCTGCGCCAGCACGGCACCGACATCGGCAACATCCCTGAATTCACGGGTGTTCTCGGACCCCTCATGATCGACCACCGCGCCATGGAACTTCTCCATACAGCCACGGCTCTTGCGCCATTGGAAATACTGGACCGTATCGGAACCATGTGCCACGGCCTGCAGACTCGAGAGCATGTGCATACCCGGTTCCTTGCGCTTCTTGACGCGCCCGCGAGTGGGGATGCTCGGCACGCTTTCCATCAGCATCCACGGTTTGCCGTCCTTCATCGAGCGGCACTGATCATGCAGGATCGCCGTGCGCACGGCCTCGGTGACATCATCTCCGCCCTCGTGCCAGTTGGGATAGGAATCCCAGGAGATGACATCCATCGCCTTGGCGAACGCCCAGTAGTCAAGCGTATCGCTTTGATTCATGAAATTGGTTGTCACGGGCACATCGGGGGTAAACACCCGCATCGGCGCGGTCTCGGCCTTGAAGAAATCAATCGTCTGATGCGTCTTGAACCGCTCCCAGTCGATCATCAGGGCGTGGATACCCTTGTCGGTCGGAAGTACATAATCGAAATTGGGGAACGCGTGCGACCAGAACGACGACCAATAGGCATGGTTCAGCTTCCCGATGTCGTTGTCGTAGCGCTGGCGCAACCATTGATGGAACCAGGCGATGCACAAGTCGCAATGACAGTCCCCGCCGTTGTACTCATTGGAGGCATGCCACACCAGCAGGGCCGGATGGTCCTTGTAGCGTTCGGCGAGCCGGGAATTGATCTGCACGCACTTCTCACGGTAAACGGGCGACGTCCGGCAATGGTTATGGCGCCCCCCGTGGCGCTGACGAATCCCATCGGCATTCACCCGGCAGATCTCCGGATAAGCCCGGCTCATCCAGGCGGGCTTGGACCCGCTGGGGGTGGCGAGCACGGCATAGGCCTGGTTGGCTGCCAGCTTGTCCATGATCGCATCCAGCCAGCCGAATTCATACCGCCCTTCTGCCGGCTCCAGCGCCGACCAGGAGAAAACGCCGATCGACATGGCATTGCAGCCGGACAGCTTCATCAGACGCATATCCGCATCCCAGATTTCAGGCGTGCGGATCCATTGGTCGGGATTGTAATCGCCCCCATGCAGCATGTGACGGCACATCGGATTAATCGGCTCAAATTTTTTAATCATACTATTTCCTTGTTTAACCCCGGCATTGGCGGCAATGCCCATAAAGAATCAGTTCATGCCCCTCGACCTTGAACCCCGGCGGGACGCCATTATCCCCGCTGTAAGAGCATCCCTGCAATTCGAATACTCGCCCGCAACCGGTACAGGCGAAGTGGTGATGATGCCTGAGACCGGCTTTCTCATAGCGTGACGGGTGCCCCGGGATATCGACGGGGACAATCAACCGCTGCTGCTGCATGGCGTTGAGTGTCCGGTAGACGGTTGCCTGCCCCAGACCGGGCAGCAGGCGCTGGGCCTCCGCCAGGATCTCGTCCGGACAGAGCGGACGCTCCGCCTCCTTTACGACCTGGCGGATCGCCCGGCGTTGTTTCGTATCCCGCTGCATACTAGCTCCGCATTTGATAGCGTTTCAAAACCAACGCCGCAAGACCGTAAACAGGACTGGCCAGAAACGCGAGCAGGAAAATAAGCCCGAAGACACCGGCAATCGCCGGACCGGTCTGCACATCCGTTGCCACCGACAGAACCACACAGAGCACAGAGACACCCGCCCCTAGCACCCCCCCACCCCAGAGAATGACCCTGACCGAGTTGCTGAAAAGATACAGGATCGCGGCCGGTGCGATCAGCAGACCCAGCGTCAGGATCGCCCCGACCGCCTGTAGCGAGATCACCATATTCACAACCAGCAGCGCCGCCAGTCCGTGCCCCAGCCACTGAACGGGCACCCCCTGAGAGGCCGCCGCATCCGCCGAGAACACATAAAGCAGCAGTGGCCGCTGCAGCAGGATCAGCAGAGTCATCGTGACCCCGCCAGCCACATAGACAAACCAGAGGTCCGTATTACCCACACCCAGGATATTCCCGAACAAGTAGTTCTCGATGTTGACGTAGGTACCGATCCGTTCCAAAGCAATCAATCCCGCCCCGAATGCCGCCGTATAAAGTATGGCGAGTGCGGTATCGCGGTCAATCCGCGAAACGGAGGCGATCCCCGTCGATCCCAATCCCGCCAGCAGCGCCATGACCACAGCACCGAAAAGCGCGCTGTAGGGGTTTAGTCCCGCCACCAGCGCCCCCAGGGCAATCCCGGGAAACAGGGTATGCGTCAGGCCGCCGGCAAAAAGTGCCGAGCGCTTGAGTACAATATAGCCGCCCAGGTAGCCGTTCACGAACCCGATCAACCCCGCCGCCAACAGTGCTCGCTGACTGAACCCGTAATCAAAAAGCTGTTGCCAGATACTCATGCGCCGAATGCCTCCTTCAATGCCGCCGCCTGAAGAACCTCGGCGGGACTGCCGAAGGCGATCAACCGCCGGTTCAGCAGCAGCACCTCGTCGAAAAGCCGATCCACATTGCCAAGATCATGATGCGAGGCGATCACCAGCCGCCCCTGCCGCGTGAGCTTGCCAAGCAGCTTGCCGAGCGTCTCGCAGGACGGATGATCGAGCCCGGCAAACGGTTCGTCGAGCAGCAGCACATGCGCCTCCTGCGCCAATGCGCGCGCAATGAAGGCGCGCTGCTGCTGTCCCCCCGAGAGCGCACCGATCTGCCGGTCGGCCAGCGCGCCAAGCTGCATGCTCTCGATCGCGGAATCCACCGCTGCGTGATCCGCCAACCGCATGCCGCGCAACAGCCCGAGATGCGCATAGCACCCCATCTCCACCAGAGCGCGGACGGTAATCGGAAATCGCCAATCCAGATCCTGTCGCTGGGGCAGATAGGCGATCTCCGGGATGCTGTGGTGCACGGCGCGCCCCTGCCAGCGGACCTCCCCCTCGGTACCCGGCAGCAAGCCGACAATCGCCTTCATCAGCGTGGTCTTGCCCGCGCCATTCCCGCCCACCAAGGCCACCGCACGCCCGCAGGTGGTCTCGAAGGAAACCCCGCGCAGGGCGCAGACCCGACCATAATGCGCATGCAGGTCGCGCACCTCCAGCCGGTGCGGTCCTGCCGCCGGCACAGTGGTCGCCGTGTTGTCATGCTTACCGGCATTCATTCAAACACCAGCCTCTCGCGCACGCTGGCCGCCTCGCGCCACAGAAGCACGCGCCATGCACGGCCCTCGACAGGAGCCACGACGATCTCCACCGCCCGGCGCCCCGTATGCGACCATTTTACGTCGATCTCCAGTTCTGGGCACCCTTCGTCCATGACAAGATCCACCAGCTGTTCGGCTTCCGCCATTACCGCCGTCTCACGCCAGACCCCCTCTCCTCTGGAGGTCACAATCAGGGACTCCGGCGGCTCGCTGAACGTCACCCGCAACCATGCCGGCTCACGTACCGGATTTCCTGCCCCGACCGACACAACCGCGTCCACCGGTGTTCCCGCCCCGCCGCCGGCAACATGTAGCAAAGGGATTAGCAGTACCGCCCAGACGGCAACGAAACCGAGCCATTCCATCAGCGGTCGACCTCTCACGGTTCCTCGCCTTCCGTCGTCAGAGCCTTTACAATTGTCTCCACATTATGCCGAAACATCGCCTCGAACGTCGGGGCCTCCGGCAACGGCGAGCCCGCCAGCAGCGTGCCACCCCAACGCACACC
>CAZOXS010000243.1:0-2740 GCA_964583785.1 uncultured Victivallales bacterium | reverse complement strand
CATCTTCATCTCCGAGGCGGCCGGCGTCGAAACCATCGTAAAGGAACTTGAAGCCGCCGGAGAGACCGTGCCGCGCGATGCCTTCGGACACGTCAAGCTCGATGCGGTCAATCCTGGCAAATGGTTCGGCAACCAGTTCGCCTTGATGATCGGGGCGGAGAAGACGCTGGTCCAGAAGAGCGGTTATTTCAGCCGGGCGGCGGCATCCAGCGACGATGATATCGAACTGATCAAGGCCTGCTGCGATCTGGCGGTCGACTCGGCCCTGCGCGGCGAGAGCGGTGTCGTCGGCCAGGACGAGGACCAGGGCGACGCGCTGCGCGCGATCGAGTTCGAGCGCATCAAGGGCGGCAAGCCGTTCGACATCGAGCAGGGCTGGTTCCAGGATCTGCTCCAGACCATCGGCCAACCTGCCGGCGCGAAACTCACCGTCATCCATTGATGGCAGACAAACATCCAGTGCGACCGCCATCTGGCGCGGCCTTCCACGGCAGCGACGGCAATCGGCGGCGATCGTTGCGATTGGTGACCATCGGCGGGTGCCTGGCGATGATCTATGGTGTCGGGATCGGAAGCCCGGCCACGACCGAGTTCTTCCGTGCCATCGGTGCCAATGAGTTCCACTTCGGCTTGATCACTGGCATTCCCATGATCATGCTGCTGATGCAGTTCATCGGAGCTGTCGCGCTCAACCGCGCCAGGCGGCGCAAACCGCTCTTCATCTGGTGCCTGATCATTTGCCGGCTCGTCTACCTGCCGATCGCGTTCCTGCCCTTCATCCTGGGCGGTGCCGGTCATCCGCTGATGATCCCGATCGTCATTTCCCTGCTGGCCCTCAGCACCGCCACACACAATTTTGCCATCCCCTTCTGGTTCTCCTGGATGGCGGACCTGATCCCCAAGCGCATCATCAACCGGGTATGGGGCTGGCGACAGATGGCGATGCACATCACCTGGACGGCGGCCTTCCTGATGGTTACGCTCGCCCTTTACCTGATTGAGAAACCTGTGATCATTCTCTTTCCGGCCCTGGTCGTGATCGCCGTCATCGCCGGCGTGACCGATATCCTGCTTTTCCTGAATGTGAATGAACCGCCAAACCTCGTCATGACCCAAAGCCGTCCATGGGCCGATTTCATGGCCCCCCTGCGACATCCGCTTTATCGCCGGTTTGTAGCGTTTTCCTGTGCCTGGAGTTTCTCCTGCACGCTGGCCGCCTCGTTCATGCTGCTTTATGTGCTCAAGGTTCTCCATCTCGCCCCCTGGAAGGCCAGCCTGATCTGGTGCGTGCAGGGGATCGGTATGGCGGTGGCCTCCAGTATGTGGGGACGGCTGGCCGACCGATATGGTAACCGCCCGGTGCTTAAACTCTGCACGACGTTGAAACCGATGATCGTGATCATCTTCCTGCTGCTGACCCCGAAAAATGTCGTCTGGCTGCTGCCGTTGGCGTTTTTACCGGACGGGATGCTGAATGCAGGCAACACGCTGGTCACCAACGGCTACATGCTTTCGATTGCACCCCGCGAGAACCGTTCGATGTTCATTGCCGCCATCACCGGGCTGGCTGGCGTCTGCGGCGGCGTCGCCGCCATGGCTGGCGGTGCCTTGCTGAGTCGGATCTCGGGATGGGAATCCTCCTTCCTCGGGCATCCATTGAATCCGTTCCATGCCGTATTCGGGCTCAGTCTGCTCTTGCGACTGGCATGCCAGCCTCTGGTGTGGCGCATCAAGGAACCCGGATCAAAACATACGCGACAGATCATCGGGGCGATGATGGACGAGTGGCCGATGTGGATTGTCCGTTTTCCTGTCGGACTGTACCGCCGCTACCGCGACGCGCGTCCATGAACCCGGCCGCGCCGCCTGCCACCAGGATTCCACCGGCGACGCCAAGGATGCTAATGGTCAGCCGCCACCCATCGGGCTGTTCGCCAAAGACCACCAGTGCCGCCAGCACGCCGAGGGGGATCTTGGCATTATTGAACACCCCCAGAACGCCCGGATTGACCTTCCTGGCGCCGAGGTTCCACAGGAAGAAGGCCACCGCCGAAGGAACCGCCCCCAGATAAAGCAGCACCCACCACTGGACAGGCGAAGGGCGGAACGCCGACAGTCCGCTGGTCATGGCGAATACACCCGTAACCATCACGGCCCCCAGATACAGCAGCCCGAAATGCCGCAGCCCATTACCAGCCGCCAGTCCCGGTTCCCGTTCCATCATCAGCTTGTATTCTACCTGTCCGGCGGCAAAACAAAGGTTCGAGACCTGGATCATCACGATGCCAGGCAGCATGCCGCCCGCCATACCCTTCACACTGAACAACACGGCAACCCCCACGATCCCGAGAACCGCCGCCACAAAATAGGCCACCCGGAAACGGCCGCGCCGCCAGCCATCCAGCAAGGTCACGAAAAGCGGGGTCATGATCGTGAACAGCGCCACTTCATGGCCAGCCAGCGATTGGTAGGCCTGGATGTAGACCGCGTACATCAGGCCGTACTGCACCGCCCCGATCAGCATCAGCCGCAGCGCCTGCTGCCAGGCCAGCCCGCGTAAACGCAGCAACGGCGTAAAGATCAACAGCGAGACCAGCAAGCGCACAAAGGCCACCGACTGCGGATCCAACCCCACCAGATAACGTCCGATCATGCCGAACGAGAACGCCCAGATCAACGATGCCAACACCAGATAAATCATCAATACCTTCTTTTTGAGGCTCTTGCAAAACCCCTCGCT
>CAZOXS010000242.1:0-6260 GCA_964583785.1 uncultured Victivallales bacterium | reverse complement strand
TTCGACAGCTTCTGCTTGGTTTTTGAATTTATCGGCAAGTTCTTTCTCCGGCTGTCCTGTTGGGTCCTCACTATGAACCCCCCGAGAATTGAATACACCTGTGTGGAAGCCTCTTCGGATTTCCTCGGCATCTTTTGCGTTCAATGCTTCGGCAACGGCCTTGTGAATCCACAATCCCTCGGGATCGGAAGGAGCATATATTAGGACTTGCCCCACTTGTGACATGGCTACTTCAAGATGTCCGGTCTTCTGGCAAGTGTCTCTTGTACTATTCATCCATGCCTGAAAGGCATCGGAAGAAAATGAACCGCCAAACAGTGTGCCTGGCGGTACACGCCATGCGTGCAGTAGATAAAAAGCTTGAGTTGCGAATCTCCGTTCGCTTTCCGTTGGCTCTTCTTTTGGTTTGTTTTCATGCCTTGAACGAAAGACGAGGCGAATGACTTCGCAAAAGAAAGCTGGATCGCTTGCAAGCCGTTGTTCAAGACATTTAGGGCGAGACCTTCTGCGATTTCCGTCCAATGCCCTTAAATATGCCCACTCAATACGGAAGAGAGCATCTTGATCCGTCTCAGGATCTTCTTGAAGCGCCTCGATTAATTGAACACATTTGCGAACAATATGCTGATTTGGGGGGTGGTTGTTCTTTGTTGCTTCGAGCAGAGCCTTGGTTGTTCTTGCACGATCTAAAGGCCTTTTCTGATGACTTGATGCAGAGAGGCACTCAATGGCTGCATATGGGCGGCCGTATTCAAGCAGCTTATCGATTGCTGTCTCATAGTCATCTTTAGCCTGGAAGGCATTGAAAACAACTTTCTCCCAGTAAAGCGCTTCATTTGAACCTAAATATACCGCTACTCGTTTCCATGTTTCGGGGCAGAATGGTAGCTTGCGAAGAAGAGAGCATATCTGGTCTGCCGTCCAGTCAACTGTTATGATATCGTCAACCCAATCCCAGTCCTTTGTCCATCTGCGCGCCCATACGTAACTCGAAATGAATCCAGAATACCTGTCGTCTTCACTCATTAACAATCCAGGAAGCAAGGCAGTGTCTACGTCTAAACCAGCTATTGCGCCAAAAGCAGCACCTACCTGTGGTGGGGATTCAACGGCGAGGACAAATCGGAGCACGGCATCTATACCACCTTCGTGGCAAATATCTGCAATTGCCTGTTGGCGATGTGCCTCCAGTTTCTTTTCCTTTTCGTCCCAGTCGTCTCCGTCGTACTCGTCGTACAGTTCTATATCGTGCTCGGTGAATATTCGTCTATGCAAGTTCTGAAGCGCCTTGGGAGATAGTTGGTCTGTAATCTTTGTGATTTTGTCTAGGGTATCAGTTTTCAAACCTTTGTCTGAGTCTTGGACGCGGCGGTGATCCGTGATAAATGTAATCAGCGTTGACCATAAAGTTGTGCGTTCTTCTTCTGGAAGGTTTTTGACGGTTTCCGAAGATAGATGAAGAAGCAGGTTGTCACGAGAATCGGGAGGCAAGTTTTCCATTACGTCAATGAGCGTCCGTAGTTTATCAACGTCACCCTGTGCGGCCTGTATTGCGAGGTCTGCATAGCAGGAAACTTGCTGCCAGTATTCCTGCATGGATATCTTGCGGTCTTTCGAATCCGGGATTGCCATACGCCATCGCGGTTTGTGGGAACCAAATGACATTTGATGATGGTTTGGTAACAAGCCTGTTAGTGTTTCCCATGCCGCTTCTGGTGCTTCCTGGAAGAGAGTACGTATTGCAACCAATCGTTTATCCACAGGGGCTGTTGTCTGGGGAAGCCATGGTAGAAATATAGTGGTTAGCGAGTTTTTGGGCCTGTTTCCCCAATTACCCCCAGGGTCAATGGTGGCGAGTTCTCCAAGGATGACTGCTACACGCGTAAGATGTTTCTCGTCCCATGCGAGCGTTTCTAGCGCCCAAAGGAGACCCGTCATATAGTTTGTTCCCATAATCACCATGCCTTCTTGCGCAAAGAGTTCATGCAATGGGCAGGGATTCTGTTGCAGCGCATTTTCTACGGCGGCCAGAAATTCATCGGGGGACGCTTCTGCCAGGAGGGTTAAGAGATCCCCGATGCTTGCCCATGTCTGCCAGTCAGCATTATCGAGTATCTGCCGAACTACCAGAAGTGCTACGCTCTGAGGTTTGCTTGAAGAACAGTGTTCAAATAATTGTGGGTTGCTTCCCATAAGTGCCAGTGCATCTGCAATCCCTTCGCGAAGACTTTGCGAGTATCGTGGGATTTTACCTAGGACGCTGGCCATGTAGCGTTCGTCTGCCGGAAGCTCGAAGGCGGGATTGATTGTGGATAGCACTTTAATTGCTGCTCTTTCTAAGCTGTCAAGATCGTCGTCGTAAAGCTTTTTGCCGAGCCTTTTCCATGCATTCAGGCTCCGCTTCGTTTTCCATGTTCCGTTTTGTAACGAAAGCGGGGCAGATTGGGTTTCCAAGGCGTTGCGTATGGGGAGTACCCAGTTGGCATATTCTTCTTTGGCGAACTCAGAGATAATGTCGATGTCGCCTTCGCTGCTTTCATTCCAGCCTCCCAGCAGGAAGGCCTGCGCCAAATGGTTGCTGTATGTGTATACGGACGGTCCGGATGAAGGCGGTGCCAACAAACTGGTGATTTCTGTGGGAATCGTCTCAACAGGGGGACGGCGAAATGCTTCTCGAATGTCCTCAGGAACAGTATCCATGTTTATCGGAGTTCCGCTCTGATTGCAGTTTTGGACATATTCAAGAATCCTTGCCCAGAGGTCTTGGGGTGGCCTATCGCTGCACTGCGAAATATGGGAGTGGAGGAGCGAAAGAACGACTCCTTCTTCCTTTCCTAAGTCGTATCCTAGGAGCCTGAAATGTTTCAAAAAATCATGAAGTTTCGGACTGGAAAGATCTTTGTTATTGTTTGCTTTCTTGAGCGTTTCTCGAAAAATATTCAGTACGCCTCGTGTTGCACCACTATTGTATCGACCAAGCTCAACCCTACGAATGAACTCTTTCGTTGATGGATTGCGCGCCTCATCAAGAACGGCCTGCACAGCAGTTATCTCTACCGAACTAAGGCCATCTGATATTGCTGCGATAATGTCTTTTCCCTTGATGAACACCTTGGGATTTTGAAAATCATCCCATGCGGCCTGCATTACAGAGCGGAATCTCTCGTTATCTCCGACCTTAAGCCCATGCTTCACCTGTCCTAAAAGCTTTCGTACCTCATTTGCGCCAGGAGCCTGAACAAACACGATAAGGTCGTCGGTTTCATATCCATCTACCTTACCCTGAGGTTTTATCTCTTTGATCGGCCAGCAACGCAAACAAGGAGCGTAGCCTCTAGTGAGCATCAAGGTCGCGTACGATGCCAATACATGGGCCTCAAAATGAGGGCCAAGATGCCCCGTTGATGATGTGTTGCTCAGCTGTTTGCGTTTGCCGCTCATTAAGTTGTTAATCCGTACCTTTCGGGGTTTTTCGTCTACGTCTCTCAGCCCCTCTTCTTTTTTCGCGCCCTCAATCTGCCACGCCGCTTCTATCTACCGCTTAATCTCCCGTTCGATCGTATTCGCTGGTTTGTTTGGAACTTCATCACCCCGCCTCCACGGTCTTAATCTCTTCTGGCGTTAGGTTGTAGAGGCTGTAGATCTGGGTGTTGAGGGTGGTTTCGCGCTGGGCGATGGTGGCGTCTAGGGCTGTTATCTCGGCGTCGAGGGCGAGGATGCGGTCGAGGAGGGGGGTGTCGGTGGTGGTGCGGAGGGTTAGGAGGTTTTTCAGGAGGCGTTTGCCGTCGTAGGCTTCAGTGACGTTGGCGTCGCGGAGGGTGTGGCGCCATTGGGCCGCGATGAAGGGCGTGTCGGGGCGGTCGTAGAGGCGCAGGACTTCGCGGTCGTTGATGCGGAGGGCGAGCTCGTCGCCGGTGTTTTCGACGGTGAGGGTGACGCCGGGTTGCAGCAGGGCGTCGAGTTCGTCGAGGCGGTCCTGGAGGGCGACGGCATGGCGTTGCTTGGCCCAGGCGGTTAGGGCGCGGCCGGTTAGGGCGGCGGTCGGGGATGCGGGCGGGAAGTCGGTCGGGGTGGCACCCGACCATTCTTGGGACTTACAACGCTGCGGACGGGGTTGAACCCGTCCCTCCAGGAATTGGCTTGTGCTCTGCGGACAGGGTTGAACCTGTCCCTCCCGGCTTGTGCTCTGCGGACGGTGTGGAACCCGTCCCTCCCGGGATTTCTTCCAGGATTCAACCGTTCCGATGTCGGACCAGAGCCAGTCGGGTTTCGGGGCGGGGGTGAGCGGGGCGGTCTGCGGGCTGTTTAGGCGGCGGTCGAGCTTTTCGACCAGGTCGCGGCGCTGGGTGTGCAGTTCCTGCAGCTCGCGGGCGAGACGGCTGACCTCGGCACGGTCTTCCTGTGTGGCGTCGGGTATCGGTAGCGGCGCTAGAAACTGGGTTTCAATATCGTAAAACCCACCTGATTTGGGACGGGCGGTTTTCCGAATCAGGTAAGTAGCGGGCGGGGCGTTCAGAATGCCCAGTAAATAAAACAAGTCTTGTTCATTGGTCGGAGTCACGCTGTAGACGCGTCGATCGTCAGGAGCAAATGAGCCATCAATATCGACAAACGCACGTATCTCGGTTGCTGTGCTGGCGATCATGATCTTTGGCTTTGCTTGCTCTATCTGGTTCTTTGGATACACATATCCCCACCACTTGCTGTCATTATCCATCTTCGGATATTCGCGGTGGCGTAATTGATCCTCGAATCGTTTTAGATGTGCATATGTCAATGGAGCTTCCGCAGCGAATTGCTCGATGGGCACCAAATGCGACTGCATTTCTCGCACTTGATAAGGGAAAACTAGAAATACGGAGGGCTTGGGTAACTGGTAGCGTTTCGCATCCGTCCCAGTGATCAGCGGACGAATAAATGTGCTCTCGATCTGGATCTCGTACGGTTCTCCTTCCGATGGATGAACTTCATAACCGGTATCGCATTTGTATAAGTGGTAGACGGGATTGGCTGACGTAACCATCCCTTGAAATATTGCCCTTGTCAGTGATCTGTCACCAAGGGCATGGCCTGTTTCTTTCAGTTTTTCGATTACCGCACGCTCTGTACTTGGGGCGAAAACCCACGCATCTTCCTCGGGCAGTTCGTTGTAGGGGAGCTTATCGGCTTTTGTCCAGTCGATGGTGGAGACGTTTCCGTCGGGGGCGAAGGTGCAGGCGATGGCGTCGGACGGGTGGCCGCTGAAGAATTGGAGCGCGGTGTAGGTGATGGCCTCATCGAAGATCTGGTGGCTTTTGAAGTCGACCCAGCGGTCGAGTGCACGGGTGCGGCGCACGAGTCCACGCAGGGCCTTGCCGTAGTCGTTGACCATCCAGACGTTGGGCGCGATGTAGCCCATGCGGCCTTCGGGGCGCAGCAGTCGGATGCCTTTTTCGATGAAGGGCAGGTACATGTCGAAGTTGCCGGTCTGGGTGCTTTCGTACAGGAAACGCGGCTCGCGAGGACGCTCGCCCTCCAGATGGCCGTTGGCGGTAGGCGGTTGGGGACGTTTGGCGGCAACGAGGTAATCGGCGATGTCGGGCTGGGTGCGGCGGAAGTGCTGGAGCTTGATGTAGGGGGGATTGCCGCCGACGCAGTCGAAGCCGCCGTGGGTGAAGACGTCGGCAAAGGCGGCTTCCCAATCGAAGGCGTTGATGCGCTCGCGCTCGTTCTCGTCGGCCTGCTCGAAGAGTGTGGTGTGCTTCTGGCGGTAGAACTCGGCGAAGTCGGGGCCGACCAGGCTGTTGCCGCAGCGGATGTTGGCATCGAGCGAGCAGAGCGGTTTTCCGGGGGCGGCAGTGTGCAGCCAGAGCGCCAGCTTGGTGATCTCGACGGATTCGGGGTTGATGTCCACGCCGTAGATGTTGTGGGCGAGAATGGAACGGATGATGGAGTCCTGATCGAAGAGGCTCTGTTCGCCCTCGATGCGGGCTTGTTCGGCGATGACCCAGCGGTATTCCTCGACAAGGCGGTTGAGCGCCTGGATCAGGAAGGCCCCGGAACCGCAGGCTGGATCGATAATGCGCACATGATCGAGCCGGAGCCGGTATTTGCGCAGGAACTCAAGATGCGTGCCCGCGGCAGGAGCCGTGCGGCGGCGGTCGTTGCGGTAGGCCCGGTATTCGGCAAGGGCGGCCTCGTCGAGCGGTGGCAAGTCGTTAAAACCGAGCTCTGCCTTGATGTCGTCGAGACGCGTGCCGAGGGTCTGCTCGACCAGATAG
>CAZOXS010000241.1:0-6515 GCA_964583785.1 uncultured Victivallales bacterium | reverse complement strand
GTGAATGGCTGATTACTCGTCTATTGATCCGAAAGAATGCAAACGGGAGTCACTACCTCGCGGTGTCGGGTTGACATCAGCGAGGACAGTCATTTTACAATCGGTTCTGAACAACATCAAGAATCATGGCCGTTCTAGCCTTCGTGAGGAGGTGTGTGGCGTACTGGTAGGCAACTTGTGTGTAGACCGCAAAAAGGGTTCATTCCTGAAAATCATTGGATGGATAGAAGGACGGTACGCTGAACATCAGGCAGGAAACGTGACCTTTAAGTCTGAAACATGGGATTTTATTCATCTGGAGCTATCTGCTAAGTACCCGGAGAGTCAAATCGTGGGTTGGTATCACACTCATCCCGGATTCGGAATTTTCCTTTCTGCAATGGATGTGTTCATTCATACGAATTTCTTCAACTTCCCCTGGCAACCAGCCTACGTATTCGACCCGCAGGCGGAGACAGACGGTTTCTTTTTTGCGGATGGTGATAAACTTATACAAGAATCTGTCTCCGTTATTGAAGATGAAGCTGCATCCGTGTCAAAGCCGGTTTCCCCGGAAGATATTGAAGCTAGCTATACAGGGGCGACGGTTAGCCTTCCTGCTGCCAAACGCATTCTGAGAGCCGTCTGCGTCATGTTGACACTATTTCTGATTGGCGGGACTTGCGTTACTTTCATGGTGCTATATGATAAGAACAACGCCCTGACAACACAGCTGTCAAATGCGCTCGCAAGAATATCGACCCAAGAATCCGACCATGGCTCACAGGCCCACCGCTTGCAAGAGCAGCAACGATTAATTGAGACGCTAACTACCGAAAACAGATCGCATAAGAAGCTTATACATAAAAGCGGACAGGACCTTGAACTTTTTCGATCTCGGCAGGAAAATGCGACTAAAGAAAATGAACGGCTGTTAAAGGAATGCGATGCGTTATCGTCTCAGGTAACTATACTTCAAAGTGATCTGTCCGGTGCTGTTGTAGAACGTAATGCAATGCAGAAAGAGAGAGATGCGCTGATTGCTCACAAAGAAGCGCTGGCTAAGGAAATCGAACGATTGAAAGATATTGCAGCTGTTAAGCGTAAAGACGATGTTGGTAAAGTCTCAACGAATCGTGCAGAACCTGAGCTTTCGATATCAAGTGAACCGAAGGAAAAGACACGTAGACGATGGTTCTTTTTTGGACGGCAGCGGAATAAGGATTAAACTTCATGAGAGATTCAAAAATTCGCATCACATCAGAAGATATCGTTAATGCCGAACCAGCGGAGTCGTATGGTTCGTATGTCTCGCCGGAATATCAAGCGAATCAACCGCCATCAAAGGGAGCCTGGAAAGCGGTGGTACTCTTATTGTCGGCACTTGTGCTGGTCTTGGGTATCATTGGTACGGTGGTTCTAAGGAAGAGCCCTGGAAACGGTGATTCGCTGCCAATATCTATTGAGGAATACTGCCAACAGCAGATTGCTGCTTGGAATGCAGAGCTTTCAGACCAAGACTCGGAGCTTTTCTCGCAACTTAAAAGACGTATTGAAGATGCTCATGCAACGGTTGACGTTATTTCAGCTCAAGTAATACGGTATAATGCATCTACGTATAATGGCAGTCGTGATACTGGAAATAATGGAGACAATGTTGACCAGGAGAATATTCATATCAGATTTGACTGGACTGGTATAGTCGACGCTGGCTATTCGGTTCTTCAGATTGTAATCGACAGGCGGACTCGGGCAGTCGTCAAATCAGGGATTGTGGATACCAGTGCGCTTGTAAACACAGAGGATCCCGAATTCTGGTACGGCTTGGGTGAGTTCATCGGGTTAGCCCTTACCCTGTAAAAAGCAAGGCACAATTCTACCAAATATGGAGTTACTTCATGGCCAAAATTACTATTTCAACAGAAGAGCTGAATAACGAAAAGGTTGACGCCGATCTGCATCGTCTAGATGTCGCAGAGCGTATGGCTGCCCATCAGCGACAAGTTCAAGCGAGCCCCTCGCGAGGAACCGGTGTTTTTTTTAGGCGTGCCGTTGTTTACATGTCTCTCTTTGGCCTCGTGTTTTCTCTGGTAGGCTGGGGGTGCGGAGAGTATTTCATATATAAGGCAGACAATAGCTACGGAAGAGTTGGTCGTCTGAAGATATTAGCGTTCAACAATAATAATCCCAACGCATCCAAATATGAATTACGTCAGTTTTTGGAGCGATGCCAAAACCTACCCGGGCAGCAAGATAATCCTTTTTTTCAACAGTCTTTTCTTGATTTGTCTGAGAGGCAAATGGAAAAATTGTTTGCTGAAGAATTCAAGAAAACGAGGTTTTGGAACACTCTATGGTATTTGTGTATAGGCTTTTTTGTTAGTCTTGGAATCGCGCTCGCCGAACCCATTGTTTCCAGGAATAAAGGCCTTGCTTTAAAGAATGCAGGATTGGCTATTGTGTTGGGGATTCTCGGGGCAGGCCTAGTTTCTCTTTTCTTAGACAAATTATATAACGTCCTTGGAGGTGGAGGTGACTCTTTCACTTTGATTCAAATATTTGCACGGAGTGTGGGTTGGGGAATTCTCGGGCTATTTCTTGCGATAGCCCCGGGAATATTGATGTGGAATTGGAAAAAATTCCTACTAGGACTGGCAGGTGGCTTTATTGGCGGGGTGCTTGGTGGTATGCTATTCGATCCGATTGGCATGTTGACCGGTAGTGCCATGCCTGCGCGCGCGGTGAATATTGTAGGTCTTGGAGTCGGTGCCGCCGTTGCGACTGCTCTGCTTGAGAACATGGCAAAGCAAGGGTGGCTGCGAGTTGCAACGGGGTTAATTGCGGGAAAGCAGTTTATTCTCTATCGGAACCCTACAGTTATCGGAAGCTCTCCGAAAGCAGAGATATATCTCTTTAAGGATCCAGAGGTCAAAGCTCGCCATGCATCAATCAATCGCATTGGAGGTTCATTTTTGTTAACTGCATTGAAGGGAGCGACGCTTTATCTAAACGGGGAGATCGTGAACCAGAAGCGACTGAATTCCGGAGATCAGATACGCGTTGGTAATACAGTGTTTATTTTTGAATCTCGGAATAGATAATCGTCTAGTACTTGAGGGTTGTATGAATGTCAAATGCCTGAAATGTGAATCAGAGCTGGAGCTTCCAGAAGGGGTCGGAGCATCAAAATGCCCTGTATGCGATTGTGAGTTAGATTTCTCAGGATTAGAAAAGTCAGAATGCCCTATTTGCTGCTCGCCCTTTGAACAGTCGGATACGATTGTTGTCTGCCCAGATTGTAAAACACTACACCATAAAGAATGCTGGGATGATAATCATGGGTGCTCAACGTATGGATGTGTTTCTACAGAACATCACGAAACCCATGTGAACACGGCAGCCCTGACAGAACCCCTGCCGGTTGAGAGGGTATCGGATAGAGGAGAAAAACACTGTGCATCCTGTGGAAAAGAGGTAACGGAGACTGATGCGGTTTGCACTCACTGCGGAATGCTGACCAATTACCAGCCTCAAAATGGGGTTTCGGTAGAGGCTGCAAAAGAAACATTGAAACTTGTCGGTCGGAATTTAGATCTATTTTTCAAAGACTTGGCTTATTGGTGGAAGCAAACATCTCCAGTGCTCTTGCATTCATACATTGATGCTATGCGGAAGTATGTCGCCTTCAAAGGGACGTGCTCGCGAAAGGATTTCGTCGGTTTCTCTGTTTGCAATACTGTTATTGTGGTGCTGTTGTCGATGTTTAAAATGGGTGGGGTTATTTTGCCGGTTTACGGGGCCTTAATGTTTCTTCCGAGCCTTGCGGTGACGACCCGCCGTCTGCGTGACACGGGACTTACGCCATGGTACCTTATTGCGCTGCCAATACTCCCGATACTTCTATTAGTACCTTCGGTACCCCCTGAAATAGGGAACACAAAATAAAGGAATATTCCAAATGATTTCTTTCAATTGTCCAAAGTGTAATGCCGCCTACGAATTAGAGGACGAATATGCCGGCGCTAATGCGGAATGCGAGGGGTGCCGAGAAAAGTTTCTTGTACCCAGTAATAGTGGTTCCGTCACAACAGCTGAAATCTCCCGGTTGGAGATTGATTTTGGCGATGACGAACCTGTGCCTGCTCCTTCGAAGCACGAAAAGCCCAAGCTGTCTCCACGCATGCGGCGATTGCAAATGGATGAAAGTAGCATGAGGGCTTGTTTTTCAAATTTCCCTTATATTAATATTCATCAAACAGAAGGCGACCCTCCTGAACGCTATGTAATATCATATATAATTAGAGGTATCGAAAAGGTTCACAAAGGAAAAGTAATTTTTCGAGGCTTCCATCAAGCCGAAATCAAACTAACAAGCACATACCCACGTACCGCTCCCGTATGTAGGATGCTGACTCCTGTATTTCATCCGAATATTGAGCCTTCTGTTATTTGTATAGGAGATCATTGGACAGCAGCGGAGAAACTGTGCAATCTTGTGGTTAGAATCGGTGAGCTGATCGCATATCAGTCACACAACATTAAAAGCCCTCTTGATGGGGAGGCAGCCATGTGGACAGATATGAATATGCATTTGTTGCCTACTGATGATTGCGACCTTCTGTCTTCAGTATACTGAAGAGATGGTGGTACGGTATATACAAGCGGCTGATCGGGGAGTGGCGATATCAATCATTACGATAATGGTTAATCGTAAACCGAAGTCTTGAATGGGTTATTTTGTAAAAACAATGTTTTGGTTTTTACATGTTCTTACTGCCAAGAAAAGATTGAGGCTGACGTGTCGCGCGCGGTGAACAAGTGCCATGCCCGGTATGCCAGAATATGATCACGGGTGCTGACTAACAATCGTTGAGTATGTTAAAACCGTACGCATCTGAAACCTGATCTTAGCGTTCATTCTCGTCGGGTTGCTAGGGCGTTTCCCTCTGCCATGTAAAAATGGCACGCCGCCTTGATAGGCGGGCGTGCCGGTGGTGTCACCGTCCCGTGATCGCCGTTGCCAGGCGGAAGACGGCGTAGAATCCGAGGCACCCCAGCGCGGTGCCGGGGGCGAGCAGGATTGCGATTCCGGCGGCCCATGCCGCCAGTGCGATGGCATCCTCGCACCGCGGTTCCATGTCCAGCAGTTTATCGAGGTTGCACTTAAGCTTGCTGATTCGCTCTGTAGCCGCGTGACGGTTGGCGACAAGCATTTGACGCTCTTCCGGCCGGTTGGTAATCCGCCGGGAGTCATCGCAGTAAGGCTTGAGCAAGCCGATTATCTCCGCGGTACGGTTCCGGGCTGCGTGTACCGCCCGTCTCAGTCGGCGGCCTAGCAGGTACCGGTAAACGCGTGCCAGCAGCATGGCAAAGAAGCCTGCAATGGCCAGGACGATAACGCCTTTCACGATCTCGATAACGAGCTGCACGAAGGCAAACACCAGGAACAGCATGATGATAAGTGGCACAAGCACCTCCTCCCTTGGCCGGTCCCGGCCCTGTGGTTAATGATTCAGTGGATACGCCGCCCCAGCAGGCGTCGCGCCGATTCGACGGTCCGCTTGCCGATGCCGTATCGGACGAGCACGAGTTCGAGACCGATCGCCACGAGAAGGGCGAACACGGCGGCGATGCGCCCGATGAGCGTCAGCATGTGATTTCCCTTTCTCTTGAAGGCAGGCACCGGGGCAAAATATCCCGGTGCCTGCCGCTTGTTTGTCGCTTAGCCGCTTCAGGCTATGCGTCTGGTCTTGGTCTCCGGTTCCGGCGTTGTCGCCGGTCTTGCCCGCCCCTTGGCCCATTTGCGCATGGACTGGATTTGATCGCTCATCAGTTGACTTAATGGCACTGTTTCCGACAGCGCGGCCATGATGTCACTCATAGTCGGCTCGCGATCCTTCTCGAACGCTTCGAACATGGCAGCCGTGAAAGCTGCCTCGACCTCGGCTCCGGTGAACCCGCTGCTGTTGGCTGCAAGTACGCCGGTTTCATAGTCGGCAGGCTTGCGCCCGTGACGGCGGATCTGGATCGCCCAGATTGCCTTGCGCTCGCGCACATTGGGCAGATCGATCGCGAACAGCTCGTCCCAGCGGCCCTTGCGCAGGAACTCCGGCGGCAGGGCCGTCACATCGTTGGCGGTCGCCACGATGAAGACGGGCTTCTGCTTTTCCTGCATCCAGGAGAGAAGCGAGCCGAAGACACGCGCGGATGTCCCTCCGTCGGAGGCCGACCCGTTGTGCGAGAAACCCTTCTCGATCTCGTCGATCCACAAAACGCACGGAGCGACTGCCTCGGCAACGGCGATAGCACTTCTTAAGTTACCCTCACTCTCTCCTACCAGCCCGCCGAAGAGGCGTCCGGCGTCGAGCTTCAGGAGCGGCCTGCCCAGTGCGTTGGCGGCCGCTTTCGCCGTGAGAGACTTACCACAGCCGGGGATACCGACCATCAGCAGGCCTTTGGGCGATGGCAACCCGTACTCGCGCGCCCGTGCGCTGAAGGCATCGCGCCGCTTGAGCAGCCACGTTTTCAGGGCATCG
>CAZOXS010000240.1:0-2688 GCA_964583785.1 uncultured Victivallales bacterium | reverse complement strand
CACGCCGTGAGCGCGGCTTGCGCGTTGCAAGCGACCGGTTAATTGGCGTACGCACGGGGATTGCGTAACCGTACGCGCATTCCCGCTGCCTCAGTCGCGGCGCGACTGGCTACATATTCTGTGTTTTATGTGCCTTTTATGGCTATCTATTTCCCCGGTTATTACGTTCGCTGATAGTTCTCCACGATCGTGCTGAAGTTACGCAGCAGACGCTTGCCCGTCGGCGTCAGCACCGACTCCGGGTGGAACTGCACGCCATAGGTCGGATGCTCGCGGTGGTGCACCCCCATGATCTCGCCGTCCTCGGTCCAGGCATCCGGCACCAGTGCCGGCGGCACCGTCTCCGGCAGGATCGCCAGCGAATGATAGCGTCCAGCCGGGAACGGATTCTTCATCCCCGCCCACAGCGGACCTTCCTCGAAGCGCACCAGCGAGGTCTTGCCATGCATGATACCTTTGGCGTGACCCACCGTGGCACCGAAAGCCACACCGATCGACTGGTGCCCGAGACAGACCCCCAGGATCGGCAGCTTGCCGCTCATCGCCTTGACCAGCGCCACCGAGATGCCGGCCTCCAGCGGCGTGCAGGGCCCCGGCGAGATGACGATCCCCTGCGGCTGGGCGGCGATGACCTCGTCCACGCTGATCTCGTCATTGCGATAAACCCGGATATCGGCCCCCTGCCCCATCATCACCTGCACCAGGTTGTAGGTGAACGAATCGTAGTTATCTATCAGTATAATCATGTTTGTGTGTTTCGTGTGTTTCGTGGTGCTCTTTTTACCTGAGTCGCACCCATCCTAAAGTTCCAGTCCGTTCAGCGCCAGTTCCACCGCCCGGCGCATGCCCTGCGACTTGTGGCACGTTTCCTCGTATTCCCGCTGGGGATCCGAATCGTAGACAATCCCCGCGCCAGCCTGCACCGAGACCACGCCATCCTCGACTTCCAGCGTGCGGATCGTGATGGCGAAATCCATGTTGCCGGTATAGCTGATGTAGCCGACCGCCCCGCCGTATGCCCCGCGCGGCGCAGGCTCCAGCTCGTGAATGATCTGCATCGCCCGGATCTTCGGTGCCCCGGAAAGGGTGCCCGCCGGAAATGTTGCCTTGAGCGCATCGAGCGCGTCGAACTCGCGACGCAGGATGCCTTCGACGTGCGAGACCATGTGCATGACGTGGCTGTAGCGCTCGATCACCATGTAGTCAGTCACCTGCACACTGCCCGGCTCGGCCACGCGTCCGATGTCGTTGCGCCCCAGATCGACCAGCATCACGTGCTCGGCCTTCTCCTTCTCGTCGGAAAGCAGCTCGTCCGCCAGATCCCGGTCCGCCTGCTCGGTCGCCCCGCGCGGACGCGTACCCGCGATCGGACGCACCTCGACACGGTTGCCGGTCAACCGCACCATCACCTCCGGCGAGGAGCCGACCAGCGCCTGCTCGCCCAGTTTCAGGAAAAACGTGTAGGGCGAGGGATTCGTCAACCGCAGCGCCCGGTAGAGCTGTAGCGGCGGGACAGCGGTTTCGGCCGAGAACCGTTGACTGAGAACCGCCTGGATAATGTCGCCCTCGACGATATAAGCCTTCGCCTTTGCGACCATGCCTTTGAAGGCCTCCTGCGACATGTTGGTCTCGAACGCGGCCGGCGGATACCGTCGGGCAGGCTCGGCCCGGTGCTCGGGCAGCGCGGCGATGACGGCATCGATCTGGCGGCAGGTCTCGTCGTAGAGCGCGCCGAAGTCATCCCCCTTGGCAGGGCCGGTGCAAAAGACCACCTTGATCGTGTGGCGCACATTGTCGAAGACGATCAACTTGTCCACTTTCAGGAATCGGCTGCGCGCGGCCACCCGCTTGTCGCCCGCCTTGGGCGACGGCATGCGCTCGAATTCACCGATCGCCTCGTAGCCCAGCACCCCGACCGCCCCGCCGAAGAACCGCGGCAGGCCGGGAATCTCCGCCACCCGCAATCCGCGGTAGACCTCGCGCAGGGCCTCGAAACCACCCGTAGCGCCCTTGCAGTGATCGACCTCCAGCAACAACTCCGGATCGATACCGACGAACGAAAACCGTCCCCAGGTCTCGCCGCCCTCCAGACTCTCGAACAGGAATGCGTTCTCATTACCGGCAAACCGCTGCAACACCGAAACCGGCGTCTCCACATCGGCCAGGGCCTCGCGATACACCGGCACGACATCATGCCGTGCCGCCAGCGCTATATACTCGTCTTTAGAAGGATAAAACACAACCGTCCTCGTTTCCCGTTTTCCCACCATCCTGTACCCTGCAAAACCGCAAGGGTGAGATATTCAGCAGACCCCGCGAATGCTAGGCCGCCAAGCCCTGCAATGCAAGTTCAGACTGCACCCGCAATTCTGCTTGTCCCGTTGGCTTCCTTCCTGCTACTCTCCGCGCTTTAACCAAGGAGCTGCCATGAAGCCGACAAACTGGATTGCCGTACTGGATTTCGGGTCGCAGGTGACCCAGCTGATTGCCCGCCGGATTCGCGAACAGAAGGTTTACTGCGAGATCCTGCGCTATGATACCCCAGCGGAAACCCTGCGCGCCCGCGCCCCCAAGGGCATCATCCTCTCGGGCGGGCCCTGCAGCGTGCCCGACGCCGACTCCCCGAAATGCGATCCGGCCCTTTTCAATATCGGGATTCCCGTGCTGGGCATCTGCTACGGCATGCAG
>CAZOXS010000239.1:0-2920 GCA_964583785.1 uncultured Victivallales bacterium | reverse complement strand
TGGTTCTGCCTTGGAAGGCAAGGGCGGGGGGGGAGATGCCAGGCGTTCCGGTAGTTCAGAGCTGAAGAATTATATTTTGCAAAACCCCTTGCTGCGCCCGGCTTCAAGCGGGCGCAGCAAGGGGTTTTGCAAGAGCCTCATCGAAGTAAAAACAACCGAAAGGAAACATCATGCGAACCGTGAATTTCGAACGCAACTATATCATCCACCCGGCGGGCTCCTGCCTGACGTCATTCGGCGACACCAAGGTCATCTGCACAGCCACGATTTCCACCGACCTGCCTCCCTTCCTACGCAACACCGGCAAGGGGTGGCTGACGGCGGAATACGCGATGCTGCCGGGCAGCACGGGGGGAGGCCGCAAACGGCGCGATGACGTCAAGAAAGACGGGCGCAGCACCGAGATCCAGCGTCTGATCGGGCGCTCCCTGCGTTCCGCCGTCAACCTCGCGGCGCTAGGGGAAGTGGCGATCACGATCGACTGCGATGTCCTGCAGGCCGACGGCGGCACCCGCACGGCCGCGATCAGCGGCGGCTGGGTGGCGCTGTATGACGCGCTACGCGTCCTGGCGCAGCAACAGGTGAAGGCCGGACCGGAAGTCTATCTGCGCGGTCAGGTGGCAGCGGTCAGTGTCGGTCTGGTGGAAGGGAAAATCGTGTGCGACCTGGATTATGCCCACGACTCGATCGCCGAGGTGGACATGAATGTGGTCATGCGCGATAAGGCGCTGGTGGAGGTACAGGGAACCGGGGAGGAAGGCGTTTTCTCGCGCGCGCAGCTGAATGCCCTGCTGGACGCCGCCGAGACCGGTATCGCCTCGATTCAACAAAGCCAGCGTAAGGCACTCGGCATCTAGCCAAGCGACTTGCCTTTTCTGGATTGGCAGGGAGCGGTGGTTGTGCTAGCCTCGCTTTTTCCATCCACAAAAAAAGGCGCAGCATGATTCCCATGATGGTGACGATTTTCTTCCTCAGTTTGTTTGGCGGCTTATGCTCCGGCGTACTCGGCGTCGGCGGGGCCGTGGTACTGATCCCGCTGATGTACTCGGTGCCACCGCTGGTCGGGGCGGGAGCGCTGACCATGAACCAGGTGGCGGGGCTGACCATGATCCAGGTGCTAGCCTCGGCGATTACCGGCTGGATTGCCCACCGCAAAGGCGGATTCACGCACACCCGTACCATTTTCTTTATCGGGATTCCCCTTGGCGTCTGCTCGCTGCTGGGTGCCGTTTTTTCGAGATTCATGCCCGGCGACGCCCTGACTCTGGTGTTCGGTGTCGTGGTGCTGGTGGCGCTGCTGTTGCTGCTCCAGTCTGCCGATGCGCGTGCCAAGGGGAATGATGACGCGGCGAGGTTCCATTTCCATCCCGGGCGCTTCATACTCACAGGCGGTATCGTCGGACTGGCCTCCGGTATTCTCGGCGCGGGCGGCGGGTTCGTGCTGATCCCGGCGATGATCCGCATTCTGAAACTGCCCGTGCGCATGGCGGTCGGGTCCAGCCTCGGCATCATCTTCATCGGGGCGCTGGCCGGATCAGTCGGCAAGATCGTGACGCTTCAGGTGGAGTGGATCTATGTGCCATCCCTTCTGCTGGGAGCCATACCGGCCTCGTTGATAGGGTCCCGCCTGAGCCACCGGTTGCCGGCGGCGCATCTACGGACGATGCTGATGGTGCTGATCGGCGTGATCCTGATCAAGACCTGGGCGGAAATCCTGCTGAAATATATCGGCTAGCACAAATGATGTAGGACAGGCACCCTTGCCTGTCCGGTCGGGCAAGGGTGCCCGACCTACGTGAGCCCCCTATCCTGTAACATCAATTCATTCCTATCACATCGCCAGCCGTCCGCTGACCACACGGTCACGGCCGTTGAGATCCGGATGCACCTGCACCGCCTCGAAGCCTGCGTCCTGCAACAGACCGGCTACCGCCTTGCCTTGCTCCTCGCCGATTTCGAGGAACAGCATTCCGCCACCCTTCAACGCGATCGCCGCATCCTCGACCACCGTACCAACAATGTCGAGCCCCGAATGCCCACCGTCAAGCGCCTGCCGCGGTTCATGCAATCGTACATTCACAGGGAGACGGTCAACGACAGCAGACGGGATATAAGGCAGGTTCGCCACGATGGCATCGAGGGTTTCGGCCTCGATCACATCCGAGAGCTCCTCACCCGTGAAGATGACACGCTCGGCGAGGCCCAGCTGCGCGGCATTCTCGCGTGCCAGCGTGATGGCCTCCTCGCTGACGTCCAACGCGAGGTAGCGCCCCTGCGGCCGGGCGGCGGCAAGACTCAGCACGATGCAGCCGGAACCGGTACCGACATCGGCCAACGCGGGTCGTTCGTGCTGCCAGAGCGGCTGGCATTCAAGCACCAGCCGCACCAGCGTCTCGGTCTCGGGACGCGGGATCAGTGCCCGGCGATCGACCTTGAAGACATGGTTCATGAAGCCGGCCTCACCCAGCACATACTGCACCGGCTCGCCTTCGCCCACGCGCTTGAGCCCGCGCCGCATCGCCTCCAAATGCGATTCCGGCAGCACCTTGGCATAATCCAGCGACAGCTCCAGGCGCGGACGCCGCAGCAGGCGGCTTAACAGCATCTCGCCGATCAGGCGCGGCTGCTCCACCCCGCGCTGCGCGAGATAACTCTCGCTGAGTGCCAGGATATCCTTGACCGTTTTTGTGTCCATACGCTTACCTAAAACTTCAATTCATGTTTCGCTCTCTGCTCAATGCAGATTAGGGCGAAAGATTCGGTAAAAGATTAAGGCAGTGAGCATCCCCCCTAATTGTTCGCCTTAATCTCCTGACTCACCGATCCCTCATGTAGCCCACTCGCGCCGCGAGTTCGGCTTACGCGTTGTACGCGAACGGCTGGTTGGCGCAAGCACGGTGATTTGCGTAACCGCACGCGC
>CAZOXS010000238.1:0-7664 GCA_964583785.1 uncultured Victivallales bacterium | reverse complement strand
TAAAGATTCTTGCCTCTGGCGGAAACTGGTACAATGGCTGGTACGGTGGTTCTATAGGTGAGATCATCTTCACGGATGGCACGGAAGATCTAGCCGTCCGACAGAAGCTTGAAGGCTATCTCGCCCATAAGTGGGGAACGGACGGAAATCTGCCATCGGATCATCCATGGAATGACGCTGCACCTACGGAAGTCGGAAGATTTGGTGTGGTCAATACGGTTGCCACGAATGTTTTGTCGGCTACCGCTGATTTGCAGGGATATTTGTATGCCTCGCAAGCCGTATTCACCGTTACCGCCTACTGGAGCACGAACAACAATGCTGACAGTGCGGCCTGGTCTGCTGACAGTACCAAGGGCAGTGCCCTGGTTGGCGCCTTTACGAATGTGACGGGCCAGGCACTCAGTGCTGCGGCTACCGGCCTCGTTGCGGGTACGACTTACTATTATACGTTGGCAGCCTCAAATGCGGCGGCGAACCTCTGGGCTAGCCCGAATGTCAGCTTTACGACTTATTCACAAGTGGATATTTCCTCTCTGAATCCTGCTAATGGTGCCACGGTATCCGGGGCATCTTCATTGGTCGTCACGTTTAATCAGAACATGGCAAAGGGTTCGGGGAATCTCACGATCAAGAATATGACAGATGGTACGCCTGCAGACGTTGTGATTGCGGTCGGTAGTGCCGAAGTGACGATCAGTGGGGCGGTGGTGACGATTACACCGTCAACCGCATTGGCCGCAGGCAATGATTATGCGGTATTGATCGACAGTGGTGCGCTTATCACGCAGGGCGGTTCACCCTTCGCGGGAATCACCGTTGACACCACGTGGCGCTTCTCAATTGGCAATGGCAGTGTCATCCGCTTCAGGTAATCAACATCCTTAGCACAGCATGGATGACGATAGCCTCCATGCTTCGCTAGGGATTCGGGGCAAATCACACAATTTGGCTTTTGCAATTGTGTCGCTTTTATGTATAATCAAGACAGATGCCTGCGGTGCCGGTGTTATTTTGGTTATGCGTATACGGGATAGCCATTTTTGGTGTAATGGACGCGAATCTGATGGCAGGTGCCTTTTGTAGACGGTGCAGCGTTTTTTAGGTGAAGCTAATATCTTTATGCCTAGCGACGTTTAGATACAAAGATCAGAGGGGTAACGCCATAATGACAGAGACAACCGTGCCCGTGAATCGATATTTAACCCTAGTCGCGTTTGCCGTTGCTGTTTTATTACCCATCGTCTCGATTGGTGCTCCCTACAATGGCCAACCGTTTACTTATCAACAGCCCGATGGCGAGGAAATCACGGTTTATGTCTGGGGCGATGAATTTCTTGCCTACGGGGAGACGGAAGACGGATATACTGTAACGAAAGATCCAAAGACGGGCTTTTTCTGTTATGCAAGAATCAAGCCGGATGGTTCGGATATTATTACTACGGGGGTACGGGTTGGCCGAGCCAAGCCAGCTGGCCTTAAACCCAAGCTGCGCTTGCCGGTTGAAGTAGCCAAAGCGAAGCATAAGAGTCGTCGTGATCTTCTCGGTTTCGATGAACGCGGGCGTATGTTACCTTATGAAAAACTGGAAGAGATCCTTATTCAGCGTGCGTCATCAGAAGATGGTGTTAATACGCTAGAAAGTGACGGAACAATCGTTAAGGCACCGCCTGCGTTACCAACAGTCCAGAAGCGGATATCATTGGTGCTTCTGGCATCCTTTCCCGACCGTCCGGGGGACATCATGAAAACACAGGCGGAAATTGATGATTTCTGTAATGCGGAAGGATATACCACTGGAGGCAATGCTGCCTCGGTCCGTGGCTATTTCCTTAAACAATCCAACAACCGGTTTGACTATAGCAGTGTGGTTACGGCCTGGTTCACGGCTGCGAATCCAAGAGATTACTACACCACGGATCAGGGTGTGAGTTTCGGCGTTCAGGCACGGTGGCTGATCACGGAAGGCCTTGAGGCGTTGAAAGCCGATGGATTTGACTTTACGATCTGCGATGGTGATGGGGATGGCGACATTGACGGGATCAATATTTTTTACGCGGGTAATGTGGTTAATGGATGGTTTGATGATTTTGGCCTCTGGCCACATTCAAGCGGTTCATCCTGGACCCCTTTGTCAGGGACAGGCTTAACATCCACTTACTCGAAATATCAGGTCACGGCTTTGGGAGAAGGCCTTCTTATCGGGACGTGGAGCCATGAAAACGGGCATATGATTTGTAATCTTCCGGATCTGTATGCCTACCCTGACCATGGTAGTGCTGCCAACTTCGGGCAATACAGCCTGATGGCTGGTGGCAACTACGGGGATGGGCAGCGCCATCCTACCAGTATAGATTCATATTTGAAATATCATGCCGGTTGGATGGACGTTGTTGATCTAGACAGTTCGAGTCATCAACGCTGCGTGGTGCAAGTGGATGGAAATCAGCTCTATCGCTACAAGAATCCGGCTGTACCTAAAGAGTACTTTACGTTCGAGGTGCGTGACAATACGGGGTACGAGGGGCCTTATGGCGGATCGAGTGCCAGTGTCAACCCCGGTACAGGGCTTGTGGTCTACCACAATAAGGAAGATGGCAAAAATACAAAATCAAGCATTTTTACTGGCGACAACCCGAATTGCGTTTACACCACACCCTACGAAGCCATGATCGTTGAGGCGAACCCGACCTCTGCCTATACCCCGTGGTACGACGATCCCACACCGGATCCGAGTGATGCATTCCGGCTGAGTGACAAGAGTGCGCTATCGGATTCGACGACGCCTGCGCTAAAATTCTGGGATGCGACGGGACGTAATACATCGGATAATATAGAAGTCCATAGCATCAGTGCCGATGGACCGGTGATGACGTTTGTAATCGGTTCGGGGGCCCCGAGTGGTGCCGCCAGTGTCGGCTTGAGCCGAAGTACGATGAAGACGTTCTGCAATTATGGGGGAACCCCCGAATCGCAGACGTTTGCAATCATCAACAGCCAAGGCGGGACGCTCAGTTATAATGTTTCCGACGATGCGGATTGGCTGACTTGCAGTATCGCGAGTGGTACCGCCACAACGGAAGCCGACCTGGTTACCGTTTCCTTCCAGACCACTGGCCAGTTGCCGGGAACCTATAACGGAACGATAACGGTTGATGACGGTGGTGCCGGATCCAAAAACATCTCGGTTGTGTTGACGGTCGCCTCGGAACCAATCCTGGCGGTCAGCACCAACTCGTTGTCGGCAAACGGTATATCGGGTTCGGCAGGGCCGGATTTTACCTTCGGATTGAGCAATCCAGGTGGCGGCAGCTATGCTTACACGCTCAGGAAGACGGCTCCGTGGCTCACGTTGAGTCATGCTGCAGGGACGGTGCTGGATGAGGTAGACTTTGTGACCGTGAGTCTTAATGCCACGACCCTGGCCGCCGGCACCTACAACGATACGATTACTATAACCTCTCCTGAGGCTGCAAACTCCCCACAGACCATTGCTGTTTCATTTGATGTCAATGGCAACGATATCGTGGTGACATCGCCTAATGGGGGAGAAACCTTCATTAGCGGCACACCGACAAATATTGCGTGGGTGAGTGGCATCGGTGGCAATGTTTCGATTCACCTGCTAAAGAACAGATCACTGGATTCGGTCATTGTTTCCAGTACGGCCAATAATGGAAACTATACATGGAATATTCCTGAATCCAAATTAGGATCTGATTTCAGGGTCAGGGTTACCAGCTTGGACATCAATCCCGGATTTTATGATGACAGTAATGCCGACTTCGCTATTCAGCGGCCGCCACTCTTGAGTGAGAACTTCGAGGGCTCCCTAAGCCTGCCGGCTGGCTGGTCGCAGACCAGGCTCTCGGGAGCAGTGGACTGGAAGGTGCAAAAAGGGGGATCAACGGCAGGGGGCGGTAATCCTTCGACCGCCCATAGCGGCACAAACAACATGACGTTGGTTGACTCAGATTCTGCGGATGACATCTCTCGTCTTTACGCCCCAAGTTTCGATTGTGCCGGGTACACAAATCTGACACTGAAATTCTGGCATACGCAAGCGGTGTGGGTCAATGACCAGGATTATCTTAATGTGTTCTACAGCACAAACGGGGGTTCAAGTTGGGTTTGGATTGCGGGCTATTCGAACAGTATTACCGCCTGGACGGAGCGCAATCTGAATCTGCCGGGTGCCAGTACAAACAGCAAGGTCGCCTTCGAGGGCAATGCCAGGTACGGCTATGGTGTCTGCGTGGACGATGTGTCGGTTAGTGGGGATTATTCCGGTGGTTCGTCGGTGATTGTGACCAAGAACGGGGGATCGTTGGATGTCACCGAAGGGGGGGCGACGGATACGTATACGATCGCGCTCGGCGCGCTGCCGACGGCCAATGTTGTCATTACGGTGACGCCCGATGCGGAGATCAGCGTGGACAAGACCAACCTGACCTTCACGACGGGTGACTGGGATCAGCCGCAGACGGTGACCGTGACGGCCGTCGACGACGGGGATCACGAGCTTGGGCACATCGGCACGATCACGCATTCGGCCAGCAGTTCCGATCCCGTCTTCAATGGTATCCTGATCGATGATGTGCTGGTGAGTATTATCGATGACGATAACAATGCACCTAGCGCAAATGCGGGGCCGGACCAGACCGTGCTTCTGAATGCAGGTAACCCGGGGCTTTACTATGGCGAAGTTCCTGGAGACATTGATTTGGTGACGCCAAATCCCGAAGCCGAAATTATTACTGATATCTCAACGAAAACTGGCGCAGGGACTATACCTGCCAGCACCACAAGGATCTTCACCGGCAAGATATATGATGCCGATGGTCAGATTAGCTTTACCGAGCACATAGATGACAAGACGCGCATCTGGATTGACGGGGTTCTCGTCCTCTCGGACGACGCATGGGGAACGAGGGCTTCAACGGCAAATCTGGACCTGTCTGCCGGATGGCATGATATTGAGATTCGTATCTCCAATGGAACCGGCGGTAGCGGTGCGCAAAGTGCACCAGGCGTAGGGTACGATCCGAATGGGGGGACTGCCTGGCAAGAAATTGTTGATCCCGGCAATGGCTCTCTGTTATCTGCTGGGCTGGCTCCTGTAGACGCCAACCTCAACGGTGTTGTAAGTGATCCGGATGGTGATTCCCTCACAACATTCTGGATGACCGTTGGCGGGCCGGGACCGGTATCCTTCGATGATGCAAGCATCACCGATGCAACGGCTACCTTCTCGCAGGAGGGCGTGTATACGCTGCGTCTCTCGGCCAGTGACACCATCACGCAGGTGGTGGACGAGGTGCAGATCACGGTCACGACCAACACCTTGCCCCCGGCGATACTGGCACCATCGGACCTGGGTGCCACGGCCGTAGCGACGAATCAGATTAATCTGTCCTGGACGGACCATAGCACGAATGAAACCGGGTTTGTAATCGAACGCTCGGAAAGCAGCGGTTCAGGATTTGCCACGCTGGCCACAACGGCGGCTGACGTGACATCATACTCCGACACCGGTCTGCCCATGGGAATGACATACTACTATAGGGTGTATGCGACCAATGCCACGGACAGCAGCGCCATGACGGTCGAAGTGTCGGCAACGACACCAAAGGTGCCCGCGACGGTGACGCTGAGCAACTGGGCGCAGCCTTACAACGGGACGCCGCGCACCGTTGATGTCACGACGGTTCCAGAGGGTCTGGCCGTTGATGTGACCTATGCCGGCAATGCCTGGGCACCGACGAATGCGGGCAGCTATGCGGTGGTGGCGATCATCGATGAGCCGGCGTACGAGGGCACGACCAATGGTACCCTTGTCGTTGAGCAGGTGACGCCGACGGTAACGACTTGGCCGACGGCAGCTCCGATTGTCGAGGGGCAGACCCTCTCAAACGCAACGCTGTCTGGAGGAAGCGCTATCGAGTCTGGTAGTTTCTCACATGCGTGGCCGACAGATATACTCCCTGTTGGCACGTTCCCTGTGGACGTTGTATTCACGCCAACCGATGCTCTGAATATTGCAACTGTGACGGGAACCGTTAGCGTTACTGTGAATGAAGCTCCTCCGCCCGCTCCGACCGGGCTGAGTGCAACGCCGGGTGCCGGGCGCGTGCAATTGAATTGGGTGGCATCCAGCAATGCAACCAGCTATAAGGTCAAGCGCGCGGCGGTATCGGGCGGGCTATATGCCACAATTGGCACACCGAGCGCAACTTCTTATAGCGACCAGTCTGTCATCAACACCGAGACCTACTACTATGTCGTGTCGGCGGTCGGTGCGGGCGGGGAGGGGCCTGATTCTGCTGTAGCCAGTGTCACGCTGCCAAATGTCGTGCCCTTTGTGGAGGATTTCGAGGCGCTTTCGACCGACGATCTGGCGGGTCAGCGCTTGTGGGAAGGCAGCAATGCCGTCGTGCAGGCCGGTGTCGGCGTTGGCGGCGGCCAGGGACTGAATCTCGGCACGGGGACGGCTCGGCAGACGTTTGCAAACGGTACCAATACGGTCACCGTGAATGTATATTGCAAGCCGGTTCCGGGGGAAGAGCCTGCCGCGGTTGCCCCGGACGCTGCCGCCGTTTTCTGGGTCGATACAAACCTGCAGGTGCGCGTATACAGCAACACCACGGCGGTTACGCTTTCGGCCCAGATCGATACCAACGCCTGGACGCATTTCGAGGTCGGAATTGATTATGACGCCGGTACCTGGCAGCTCCGTGTGAATGACGGGGCGGTGATTTCCGGGTTGGGCGTCTATTCGGCCCGGACCCATTTCTCGACGATCCGCTTCGAGAATACGACGGAAAAACCGTTCTTTATCGATGACATCAGTGTCGCCAGTGCGGCGGCTCCGGCGACGGACTACGAGCTTTGGCTGGCGGACTACGGCTTCACGATTGAAGACGACGGATCCTTGTCCTCCAACGGGGTCAACACGATCCGCGAGGCTTACGTTGCGGGGCTCGATCCGAACGATCCGGCCAGCGTGTTCGCGGTGACCGGCATCGGGAGCGAATCCGGGGCGGTGATCAAGTGGGGCGGCGTTCCGGGGCGGCTCTACAGCGTGTACTGGAGTAGCAATCTGCTCGGTGGCGTGGATAGCTTCCTGCTTATCACAAGCAACATCCCCTGGGATGTCCATTCCTTTACCGACACGGTTCACAGCGCCGAGGACACCGGCTTTTATCGGATCGACGTGCAACTGGATGAATAGTGGCGGGAGCTTCCAGCTCCCCTGTCGTAGCCACGGTTGCGTAGAGGTAGAAGGCGGAGGGGGGCGTCGGGGAACGAGAACGGTAACCGAGTGGTGCTTCGCCCATAATCGTAATCCGTAATCGTCGCCCGTAATCGTCGCCCGGAAAAGGAAGCCACTGTTGTGCGCACAGGAAGGGATTGAGCCCGATCATATGGGTGATTCCTGGTCGCTGGGTACTTTGACGCGCGAGCTGGAAGCTCCTGCCACCTTGCACGCGCGAGCTGGAAGCTCCCGCCACTTTGCTTGGTAGCCTGATTTCCCGAGGATGTGTAACTATGCCGGGAGGGTCAGCTTGAAGGCATCCATGATTTGACGTTGGATCGGGCTGATCTCGGTGTAGAGCTGGCCGTAACGGTTTGAATAGGTGATTTTCGAGAGCGTCTCCATTTCC
>CAZOXS010000237.1:0-3953 GCA_964583785.1 uncultured Victivallales bacterium | reverse complement strand
GGATGAAACTTATCAATTAATAAAAAATTTGGAGGTTTATCTCGGAATTAAGATTGAGCTTTTGCAAGGTGCTGAAAAAAGTTCAGAAGACCCATTTGACCACTTTTTAAAAATGTATGGTGGGTTTTTACCTTCATCAAATGCTCGTTGGTGTACCAAAAAGTTAAAGCTTGACCCTTTTGAAAAGTATGTCGGTGAAGACCCTGTGATTTCTTATGTAGGGATTAGAGGTGATGAAGAAAGAGAAGGATATATTTCTACCAAAAAGAATATTCAATCCATATTTCCATTTCGCAAGAATATTTGGAGCCAAGATGTTGTTACAAAATTGCTCTCTAACAAAAATATGGAGCAACTTTTAGCAATGACTAAAAACATTGATTTTGGTAAAAATCAAGAAAAAGCTTTTCAAACGATTGCTCGAAAGGTAGATACAAGTTTCACCCTTGACCAAAAGCTCAATATTTTATTAGATGCCAATGTGAAAGCATTTAATCATTTAGTTTTTGATTTTCTAAAAACAACTGATTATCCGCTAGCAACCGAAGCTACATTTCCACTTTTGGAAAATGATGAAGTATTGGTAAGAGACGATATTTTCAAAATTTTGGAAGAAAGCGGTGTGGGTGTTCCTGCCTACTACAACAAAATAGAATTTGAGGTTAACGGAAAAAAAGGAGAATACGCAAGAAGTCGTTCTGGCTGTTTCTTTTGTTTTTTTCAACAAAAGATTGAATGGGTTTGGTTGTACGAACAGCATCCCGATTTGTACAAAAAAGCAATGGAGTACGAGAAAGACGGATACACTTGGGGACAATTTGAAAGCTTGGAAGAATTGATTCAACCAAAAAGAATGGCTGCCATCAAAGAAGAGTATATTAAAAGAATGGAGAGAAAATCAAAAGCAAAATCACCTTACCTAGTGGACATCTTGGAGGATGCAGAGGGAGAAGGTTGTGCAGCTTGTTTTATATAAGTGTAATTACATCGGTATATATGAACGACAGTGCATTTTTATTAGGAGAAGAATTAGAACTACGAAAGGTTGAGTATAAACTTCATAGGGATTTATGGAGTCAATTTAATTTTCCAAACTTAGACTTAAGCTTTGAAAATTGGGTTAAAATCAAATACTTAAATGCAAACGCTAATGCTTTGGATGTGGAGGTTGAAAATGTTCCTAATAATTCAGGTGGATTATATATGTTTTATGTAAAGTGTGAAATTGTTTCAGGAATTACAGAATATCCTTTATATGTTGGAAGGGCACAATACACAGAGCATCAAAACTTGAGGAAGCGAGTAAAAGAGTATTTTCAAAAGTATGCTAAAAACAATGAAAGGCCTAGAATTACAAAAATGTTTAAGTATTGGGCAAGTGAGTTATACTTGGCATATTATCCATTAGATGAAAATGATGGCATCAATGAATTAGAAAAGCAATTTATAAATTCATTACTACTTCCTATGAATACAAAAATTCCTGACATAGAAATTAGTCAAGCAATTAACGCATTTTGATTATGAAAATACCTGCATTAAAAGCAAAAATTGGAGATTGGGATTATTATGTATCCACTCTCACATTTGAACAAGTAAGCAAATTTGTTTCAAAAATAGACGAGCATTTACATAAATCAGAATCTCTTAAAGATTTGATTCAGCGAAGTATTACCAATAATTACCTTAGTATTAAAGAATATATTATTAATCAACCATCTGTTTTTTTTAACTCATTGGTTTTAGCAGTTTATGATGAATATCCGAAATGGCAAGAAATCGAATTCAAATATGATAATGGAGAAACCTACCAAATGGGCTTGCTGGACTTTCCGGGAAATCATAAAATATTCCCTGTTGATGGTCAACATAGAGTTGAAGGGATAAAGGCAGCATTAAAAGAAAATCCCGAACTAAAAGACCAACAAATTGCTGCTATTTTCATTGGACACAAAAATGATGAATTAGGGAAGCAAAGAACTAGGAGATTGTTTACAACACTCAATAGATACGCCAAACCTGTTTCATTAGACGATAGCATAGCATTAGATGAAGACGACTCTGTTGCAATAACAACAAGATATTTGCTTGAAGAGTATGATTTATTTACTGGTCAAAGAGTAATTTATGCCAAAGGAAAAAACATTCCGTTAAACAACAAAGAGGCTTTAACTTCGATTATTACCCTCTATCAAGCTAATATTGAATTATTCAATGTGTTCTTTGAGAGAAAATTTAATAAAAAACCCACAAGAAAAAGGATAACTAAATATTTGAAATTTAGACCATCAGAAGAAGAAATTGAGGAATTCAAATTCTTTTGCATTGAATATTGGGGTGCTTTCAAGAGTAATTTATCATTTATATCCGAGTACTTGAATCTTACTTTAAATGCTTCTGCTCCATTTCGAAATAATGAAAGTGGAGGTAATCTTATTTTTCGCCCAATTGGATTGTTGCCGTTTGTGAAAGCAAGTTTGACAATTTATAAAAGGGAGGAAAAAACTTTTGCACAGATTATAAAACAGTTTAATAAAATCAATTTTAATATCGATTCCAAACCTTGGCATTATGTTGTTTGGAATCCAATTGAGAAAAAAATGTTAATGAATTCATCGTCATTAACACATTTACTGCTAATTTATCTCTACGATAAAGAACTGCTTCAACCCAATGAGCTACAAAAGTTAAAAGCAGGATATGCTGCAAAAATATCTTATGAACAGGATTTGGATAATGTTTTAAATGAAATTTAATTGGGAGAACTTAGTAAAATATCATACATCGACTACAACGCCACCACCCCTACCGACCCGAGGGTGCTTGATGCAATGTTGCCTTTTTTAAAAGAAAACTTTGCCAATCCAAGCAGCACGCACTTTTTTGGTCAAAGCATCAACGAAAAAGTAAAACAAGCCCGTGAACAAATAGCGGATTTTATCAATGCAGAATCCAACGAATTGATTTTTACAAGCGGTGCAACAGAAGCTATCAATATAGCTATTAAAGGAGTTGCTGAAAGCTATTCTAGTAAAGGAAAACATATTATTACAGTCTCAACCGAACACAAAGCAGTTTTAGACACTTGTAAAGATTTAGAACGAAAAGGATTTGAAGTAACTTATTTGCCTGTTCAAAGTAATGGATTAATTAATTTAGCTGAACTCGGAAAAGCCATCCGATTAGATACGATTCTAGTTTCCGTGATGCACGTCAACAACGAAACAGGAGTCATCCAACCCATCAAAGAAATTGCTAAACTAGCTCACGAAAAAGGAGCATTGTTTATGACAGATGCTACACAAGCGGTTGGTAAAATTGAAATTGATGTTAATGATTTAGGTATTGATTTACTTTGCTTTAGTGGTCATAAAATGTATGCTCCAAAAGGAATCGGAGCCTTGTATGTAAGAAATAAAACAAAACTCTCCCCACAAATTCACGGAGGCGGTCACGAACAAGGTCTGAGAAGCGGCACACTCAATGTACCTGGAATTATTGCCTTAGCAAAGGCTTGTGAAATAGCTAGTGAAGAAATGGATTTGAATAAAAGAAATATTTCTGAACTAAAAGACAAACTCGAAACTGAATTTTTAAAACTGCCAAATACTTCACTAAATGGTGATTCAGAAAACAGAATTTTCAACACCACCAACATTTGTTTCAAAGGACAGGATGCCAATGTTTTGATTGGCAGAATGAAAAATATTGCAGTTTCCAATGGTTCTGCTTGTTCTTCAGCAGTAGTTGAACCCTCACACGTTTTGAAAGCTATGGGATTAAGTGATGATGAAGCCTTTGCCTCTCTCCGTTTTTCATTGGGGAAATACAACACAACGGAAGACATCGAAACCTTAATTCAAAAAATAAAAGAACTAACACAACCAAATTTTAATTATGCTTAAAGATTGCGATTGGTCATTAGATAGAGATTACAAAACAGGTTCAGAAAA
>CAZOXS010000236.1:0-3069 GCA_964583785.1 uncultured Victivallales bacterium | reverse complement strand
GCGGTGTTGGTATCACCCGCCATGGCCATTTGCAGGAAACACGAGCGCAGGACATGCCAGACGGTCCATGGGTTCAGAGCTCCGAGAAATACTATGCAAAACCCCTCGCTGTGCCCGGCTTCAAGCGGGCACAGCGAGGGGGTTTGCAAGAGCCTCTATTGACAAGGAATCCGCACTCGCAAAAACTGCGGAAGGATACGGCGCTCAAATGCACGACTATGCCGATGCGGTCGCAAGGCTGCTCCAGATCGCCCCTGACCGGGTCAAAGCCGTCCTGCTCTTTACGCGCATCGGGCGTGCGGTTAATATTGATGCCATTAATAAATTCCCTTGATTGAGGCTCTTCTGTATTAGAAGTGGCATAAGATTCCCCCAGCCTCTGTAGGGTAAAGTCGAAAGTCGAAATGGGGATAGTCGAAATTGGGGACGGGGCAGACGAAGGCTCGTTCTTCGCCTTCCGTCAATGGCTTTCGAGCTGCCGGTTGGCGCGGTTGGCGGGGGAGGGGTCGAGGGTGACGCTTTGTCGCCAGTAGGCGATGGCGGCGTCGCGGTTGCCAAGGGCCGCATGGATGTCGCCGAGGTGCAGCAGGATCTCGGGGTCATCTTCGCCGAGTTCGTGGGCTTTGTTGATCATCGCCAGTGCCTCCTCGTAGCGTCCCAGACGGTAGTAGATCCACCCCAAGGTATCGATGTAGGCGGCATTCTCGGGGGCATGCGTCAGGGATCGGACGCTGTAAGCCAGTGCCTGCTCAAGGTTACGGTTTCCCTCGGCCCAGAGATAGGCCAGGAAATTAAGGCTGCGATGGCTCTCC
This sequence comes from uncultured Victivallales bacterium, assembly GCA_964583785.1. Taxonomy (GTDB): domain Bacteria; phylum Verrucomicrobiota; class Kiritimatiellia; order UBA8416; family UBA8416; genus UBA8416. Next base: position 2,257 of record CAZOXS010000236.1, on the reverse strand, counting down.
GGCATTTTCTCGATGCATTCGGCGAGCAGTGCTTCGGCGTCGTCGCGCCTGTCCGTTTCCTCGTAGGCGGCGGCCAGGATCACATAGAAGGGTTCGGTGAATGACGGGGGGGCGTTGGTCTGCGCCTGTTCGGTCGCCAGTCGGCGGGAGGTCTCCAGCAGCCGGACCACATCGGCTGGACGCTCCATTTCGCTATGGATCGTACCAACGGCGAAAAGCACATTGGGGTTTGTGGCAAACCGCGATTCCGCCGCCTCCAGCACGGTGACGGCCTGGTCGGGTTGTGCGGGGTACAGGGCGAGGGCCATGGCGGTGAAAATCTCAGGCGTAGGCTCGGGGTGTGCCATGGCCTCCTCGAGTACGCTGATGGTCTTTTCCTGATCGTCTAGTGCGCGGTACAGTTCCGCCAGAACCAGATGAACGCCCGGATACTGGCTCTTATCGCTGCGCCTGAGCTGTTCAAAACAAAGAACGGCCCGGTCAAACACATTGTGCGCAATGAAGCGCCGTGCCTGCTCGTAGAGATAGACGCTCAGCAGGGGGGGGGCCTCGGCCTTCGTGTAACCCTCGGTGACCACGTCCAGCGCCGCCGTATCATGGTCCGAACGGAAGAGCAGCCCTGCGAGTGCGATGTAGACGGCTGTTGGCGTCTCGTCGATGGTCAGGGCTTTGCGGTATTGCGCGATGGCCTCATCCAGTCGATTGGCAGCCTGGTAGGCGGCCGCCAGATCCACTGTGCATGTATAGTTGCGGGGATCGCGCCGATATGAGGATTCCAACGCCGTGACCGCGATGTCGGGTTCTCCTCGCCGCAATGCCAGCATGGCCACCCGCGTGGCAAGGTCGTGGTTCAACGGATCGGCGACCAGGGCCTGCTGGTAGGCGGCAAGTGCGTTTTCCGACGCCGGTCCTTCCTCGCCCTCGTAAAGCCGTGCCTGTGCGAATCGGGCCAGAGCCTGCGCCAGCGATTCGTCATCCGGCAAATGCACAACAGAACCGGCAATGCCCGAGGGCATTGCCGGTTTGTCGTTGCTTGAAATACAGCCTGTCAGCATCAGCGGCAGGCAGCATAGAGCCATATGCCAGATCCGCATGATACGCCTCCCGGCCGGACTATTTCTTCTTGTGACGATCAGCCCGCATCCGCTTGCGGTATTTGTGCTTCGTCATCTTCTTGCGGCGCTTTTTCTTGATTGAACCCACGCTGTTCCTCCTGGTCCTGTTTACTTAAGAGATTACCTTGTTCAGGGGAATCTCGATGATGCCTTCGGCCCCGGCCTGTTTCAGACGCGGGATAATCTCGCGAACGACCGCCTCGTCGACGACCGTTTCAATGGCGCTCCAGCCTTCCGACTGCAGATGGTTGACTGTCGGGGCGTGCAGAGAAGGGAGAATGTCGGTGATGGCCTTGACGGACGCGGTCAGCGCATTCATCTTGAGCAGCACCTTGGCTTCGGCCGCCAAGGCCCCGCCGAGCAACATCATGATCTGCTCGATTTTGGCCCGCTTGCCTGCGTCCTCCCACGCCTTCTTGTTGGCGATCAGGCGCGTGGTCGACGAGAGAATCGTCTCGACGATGCGCAGCTTGTTGGCCCGCAGTGAGGATCCGGTCTCGGTCAGTTCGACGATGGCATCCACCATCTCGGGAGCTTTGACTTCGGTGGCCCCCCAGGAAAACTCGACTTCGGCGGTGACGCCGTTGGTCTCGAGGTAACGGCGGGCGATCCCGACCGCTTCCGTGGCGATGCGCTTGCCTTCGAGGTCCTTGACGCTTTGGATCGGGGAATCCTCGGGCACCGCGAGAACCCAGCGTACGGGGCGGAAGCCCTGCTTGCCGTAGATCAGTTCGCCGGCCTCGACCACATCCGACCCGTTCTCGACAATCCAGTCATGGCCGGTGATGCCGGCGTCCAGCATCCCCAGCTCGACATAGCGGCTGATTTCCTGCGCGCGGATCAGGCGTGCCTCGATCTCGTCGTCATCAATGCGCGGCATGTACGAACGCGAGCCCGAGCTCACCGTGAAGCCCGCCTTGCGCATCATCGCGTATGTCGCCTCCTGGAGGCTACCCTTTGGAAGTCCTAAAACAATCTTTGTCACAATAATACCCCTGATTCGACCATGGCACCGCCGATCGGCAGCGGCACGGCATTTGCAGTAAAGTCAGACATCATACGGATAATCCGCGCCGGGTCAAAGAAAAAAGCGATTGGCGTAAAAGATTTGTTATTAGAGGCTCTTGCAAAACCCCTCGCTG
>CAZOXS010000235.1:0-7077 GCA_964583785.1 uncultured Victivallales bacterium | reverse complement strand
TTACAACGCGGCGGACGGGGTGGAACCCGTCCCTCCAAGGGGGGCTAGATTGTGTTCTTTTATTTTGCGTTGAATCGTGCGTCTTGAGAGGCCTAGCTGGTCGGCGGTGAGGGTGCGGTTGGCCTGGGTGCGGGCGAGCGTCTGCCTGAGGACCTCGCGTTCGATTTCGGCCAGCGTCATCCCCGTGGGGGCCTCGAACATGGGGGCGGATGACGGTTTTCCGGCGGGGCGGATGGTGGAGGAAAGACTGCCCGCATCGAGCACGGAGGCTCTGTTGATCACAATGGCCGATTCGATGGCGTTGCGCAACTGCCGGACATTGCCGGGCCAGTGGTAGGCTTCAAGCGTCTCGTAGAATGAGGGCATGATCTCGTGAATCGTGCGCCCGTGTTCGGCGCAGGCGGTTGCCACGAAGGCGTCGGTCAGGGGGCGGATATCACGGCGACGCTCGCGCAGCGGCGGGACGGTCAGATCCACGATATTAAGCCGGTAAAGCAGATCCTCGCGGAACTCACCTTCCGCCACCCGTTGCTGCAGCGGACGGTTCGAGGCGGATACCACGCGCACATCCACTTTGACGGGGGACTGGCCGCCGACCCGCTGTACCTCGCGGGTTTCCAGCACCCGCAGCAGCTTGACCTGCACGTCGGCCGGGGCGTCGGCGATCTCATCCAGGAACAGCGTGCCGCCATGCGCCCGCTCGAACGCCCCGCGATGCTGACGGAACGCCCCGGTAAAGGAGCCCTTCTCGTGACCGAACAGTTCCGAGACCAGCAGCGATTCCGTGAAGGCCCCGCAGTTGACCGCGACAAACGGACCGTCGGCGCGGCGGCCGTCGTAATGCAGTGCCCGGGCGATCAGTTCCTTGCCCGTGCCGCTTTCGCCCTGAATCAGGACCGTCGCGGTCGTGCCCGCCAGCGTGCGAACCTGTTCGAGCAGTTCGAGCATCCGCGGATCCTCGGCAATGATGGCACCCGAGCCGAACTGCTCGCGGGCGCAGGATTCGAAATTGACTACGCGCCGGCGCAGCCGGGCGGTTTCCGCCGCGCGTTTGAGCTTGGCCTGCAGGTCGTCGAGATCCAACGGCTTGGTGATGTAATCGTAGGCGCCCGACTTGATGGCGCGCACACTGGAGGAAACCGAGCCGTAGGCGGTCATGATCATGACCGGGATTTCCGGGCGGAGTTGAAGCAGCCGTTCGAGCACGTCGATCCCGTCAATGTCCGGCAGCACCAGATCCGTCAGGACGATGTCGAAGGCCTGCTGCCGGAAGGCCGCCAACCCCACCTCACCGGTGGGCATCGCGACCACGTCCATCCCGGCATCCTCGACCGCCTCGGTCACCGACCGGCGGCCATCCGGATCATCCTCGATAATCAATACGCGCACAGTTTCCATAGTTGCCGCTAAACAAGCAGGAATTGTGCCAATTGAGGCATGTGGGGAAAAGTCAAAAATCGAAAGTCGAAATGGCTTATGCTCGGGGGGGGGGAAACCACAACTCTTTTCGACTTTTTCCTCTCGACTCCCTCGATTCCCTCGACTCTCATTTTGACTTTTACAGACTCTCCACGGTCAACTCTCCACGCTCTACGGCCTTCGGGAGCTGGAAGCTCCCGCCACGTTGGCCTATGGCCCCATTTCGATTTTCGATTTTACCCCTGCGTCAACTTGTCGCACCCCGCGACGCCCTGTCCCGCTCGCCTGTCTCAGGCGGCGGGCAGGGTCAGGCGGATACAGGCGCCGCTGCCGGGGGCGGTGTCGGCAACGCTAATCGTACCGCCGGAGCGCTCGACGGCGGCTCTGGCCAGGAAAAGGCCGAGGCCAGTGCCTTCGGGCCGAGTGGTCATGAACATCTCGAACACGCGTTTACGGTCGGCTGGCGGGATGCCCGGCCCTTGATCGGCAATCTCGACTGTCACGTTGCCGCCGCTAGCGCCGACGCGGATCGTGATCACTGCCCCCCGGGGGGGTGAGAAGGCGATCGCGTTGGTCAGGATGTTGACCAGGGCCCGCCGCAGGGAGGCGGCAAAGACGTTGACGTGGACGGGGTGGGGCGGTGCCTCGATCGCGGTGCGGATGTTGTCGCGCTCCAGCCGTGAGGCCAGGGTATCGACGGCTTCTTGGAGGCAGGTGGCGATATCCACGCGGGTGCGCGCAGCACTGTCCGGACGCGAGGCGAACAGGAAGGCCTTGAAGACATCATCCATGCGGTCAAGCGTCTGGCGGATCCGCGTCGCCAGTTCGGTCACCCGCGCCGGACGGCTCGCGTCGCCGCGTTCGACTTCACGGTGCAGCATCTGGGCGTCGAGCTTGAGTGCCGACATCGGGTTGCGGAAGTCGTGGACGATCCCATTGGCCAGCATGCCGGAAAACGCCAGGTGCTCCTGTTCTGTACGCAGGGCCTCGTGCCGTATCTCGCGCCGCATCATCAGCACCACCAGCCCGATGCAGAGGCCGAAGGCAATACAGACGGTCAGCAACGAGAGCCGGAACATCGAGGAGATCGCGGTGCCGGCCGCCTGACCCTCGCGGCTGACGATCGCCTTGCGCAGTGCCACCTCCACGCGCAGATTGGCATTACTGCCGGCGGTTGCCGCGAATACCACGACGGGCACTTGGCTGTCCCCCGCCTGTAGCAGCTCACGCCGCATCTCCACCTCGGCGGGAGCTGGCTCGGGCGGCACGGTGCCGGGGTTGCCGGGCATTGAGGTCTGCTCATTGAAAACGACGATGCCGTCGCGCGTTACCGAGACATACTGCAGCCCTTTCTCGACGGCGTGCAGGTTGCGCACAAAGGTCGAGAAGCCGCTCCAGTCGGGGGCGGCGTCATCGGCCGGGGCCTGGCTCAGCAGGTGCGAAACCATCGTGCGCCCGCGCTGGATCACGGTTTCGGCTGCTGCCTCCTGGGCGGCGCGGTCGTGCATGCCGCGCAAGAGCAGTAGCGTTCCCCCCGCCAGGGCGGCGATCAGCGAGACCAGCAGCGCAGTTGTCAGGATCAACGGCGTTTTCATGCACTCAGTCGTCAGCCTTAGGCGGTTCAGGCCAGATCCCCTTCTGCGCGTTGGTGATGATCTGGCGGGTATCGGCCGGGAAGTCGCTTTTCAATAACCAGTTGATGAACCCAGGATCGCCGTCGATCATCGATTTCAGGGTCTTGCCCTTGTTCTTGCCGAAATTGATCAGGATGCGGTTGCCGCTCCACTTGAGCCTTCCGGTCTGGTCGGCCCAGGTCGGGTTCTGCGGGTTGCAATAGGCATCGAGCGCGGCGATATCGTGCGGCAGGTCGGGATAGCGCGCGAGCTGGCCATCGAAGGTGCGGATGGTCGCGATCACGTCGGCCTCGGCCCCATGCGCATCCACATGGTCTACGCCGCAGTAGAACCGCAGCGCGGCGCTCAGGTCGCGCGGCTCCTTGCGGTGGAAGATCCGCTGCACATCGAGCACGCGCCGCGTCTCGGTCGTGAACGTCATGCCGACACGGGTGAATTCCTCCTGCAGCATGGGGATGTCGTAGCGCAGGATGTTGAAGCCGCCCAGGTCGCAGCCTTCGAGAAAGTCGGCCACCTCCTGGGCGATCTGCGCAAAGGTCGGGCAATCCTTGACATCGGCGTCGGTGATGCCGTGGATCGCCGTGGTCTCCTCGGGAATGTGCATTTCCGGATTCAGACGGTAGGTCAGGGTCGCCTCGCTGCGGTCGGGACGGATGCGCACGATGCAAAGCTCGACCATGCGGTCGGCACGCGGGCTGGTGCCGGTGGCTTCGATGTCGAAAAAGGCGATGGGGCGGTCAAGTTTGATCTTCAGCATGGGGGTCTTTCGGGGTTACTCATGTTTTTGCATTTGTCTAGACAGGATTACCGGATTTACAGGATGAAAAAGATTGATGATCAGCGCATTCATCCAGTGCATCCTGTTAATCCTGTTGAAATTACGTGAAATTGGCCAAACGTGGCGGCGTGGCGGGCTTCCTGGCGCAGGGCCACGTCGGCCAGGACCAGGGCCGCCATGGCCTCGACAATCGGGACCGCACGCGGCACGACACAGGGATCGTGCCGACCCTTGGCCTCCAGCGTGGTGTCGTCGCCATCGAACGTGGCCGTCTGCTGCGCCGCGCCGATCGTGGCAGGCGGCTTGAAGGCCACGCTGAAGTAGATCGGCTCGCCGTTGCTGATGCCGCCCTGGATCCCGCCACTGTTGTTGGTGGCGGTTCCCAGCCGTCCATCCGGCTTGCGGACGAACGGGTCGTTGTGCATCGACCCGCGCATCGCCGTGCCGGCGAAACCGGATCCGAATTTAATCCCCTTGGTCGCCGGGATCGAGAGCATCGCATGCGCGAGCAGGGCCTCGAGCTTGTCGAAGACCGGCTCGCCCCAGCCGGGCGGCACGTTACGGCAGACGCAGGTGACGATGCCGCCAGTGGAATCTGCGGCATCCCGCACCGTTGCGATCAGCTTCTCCATGTCGGCGGCGGCCACCGCATCCGGGCAGCGGACCAGCGTCTGGTCGACCTGCGCGCGCGTCACGGTGTCCATGTCGACACTGTCGGACTGGATATGGCCCACGCCGCTGACCCAGGCGACAATCTCGATGCCGTATTTCTCACGCAGCATTTTCTCGGCAACCGCGCCGGCGGCCACGCGGCCGATCGTCTCGCGGGCACTCGAGCGTCCGCCACCGCTGGAGGCTTTGACCCCGTACTTGGCCAGGTAGGTGAAGTCGGCGTGCGAGGGCCGTGGGATCTGCGCCATTTCGCCGTAGTCCACCGGCCGCTGGTCACGGTTGGCGACGAACATCGAGATCGGGGTGCCGAGCGTGCGATTGAATTCAGTGCCCGACTGGATGGTGACCGTGTCGGCCTCGTCACGCGGCGTGGCCAGCGCACTCTGGCCCGGACGCCGCCGCGTCAACTGCGGCTGGATGTCCGCCTCGGTCAGTTCCATGCCGGGCGGGACGCCGTCGACGATCACGCCGACCCCCTTGCAATGCGATTCGCCGAAGGTACTGATCCTGAACAAGGTGCCGAAACTGCTGGACATGGTCATGCTCCCGGTAGACTGGACTCCGTTATCGTTGCTGGGCCGTGCGAAGGCTCTAGAGTAGGCGATTACGGGCAGATGTCAAGACGGCGGATAAAGCAGGTTGACAAACAAGGACATTGGTGCGAGTGTGTCCGCAAATGTCAATCCGAGGAGGGAAGGATGCAATTGTCCGTTAGAGAGATTTCGGGGCTGCTGAATGTGGCCGAGAAGACGATTTACCGCTGGATCAAGCAGAGTAGTATCCCGGTCTACCGGATCAACGGTCAGAACCGTTTCAATCGCGCCGAGATTCTGGAATGGGCGACATCCAAGCGCATTCCGGTATCGCCGCAATTAATGGTTGAGGAGGATACCGGGGCCGTCGCGCTGCCGACGCTGACAGAGACCCTGCGGCCAGCCGATGTGCATTATCATGTCGCGGGGGCAACGAAAGCGCGGGTTCTCGAATCTGTCGTGGAACTGATGCATCTACCCGAGGGCGTTGACCGCGATTTTCTCTACAAGGTGCTGCTGGCGCGAGAAGCCCTGGGATCGACCGGTGTAGGCGACGGCGTGGCCATCCCGCATGTCCGCAATCCGATTGTCCTGCATATTACGCAACCGATGCTGACGCTCTGTTTTCTTGAACAACCCGTTCCGTTCGGCGCGATTGACGGCGAGCCTGTCACTGTGCTCTTCACGCTGATCAGTCCGACGGTGCGGGCGCACCTGCATCTGCTTTCGCGACTGGGCTATGTCCTGCGCAACCCGGCATTCAAGGAAGCCCTCAAACAACAGTATTTGCGTGATCGTCTGCTGGAGGACCTTGCCAACGCCGAGGGTCTGCTCCCCGACGCCTTAACGGAATCACCATAACCTGTCGATTGTAACTCATCATGACATTCCCGCTATCAATTTTGCTGCTTCTGGGAGCGACAATCCTTCACGCCTTGAGCGGCGTGCCAGGGTTGCTGCTTTCGCGCCATACGGCAACCGGGCAGCGAATTGCACTTGCCCTCACCTGCGTGGCGTCGGCCATCGGACTTACCGGGGTCGCCCTCGTCTTCTTGAACGGCAGCGCGCAGGTTTCCCTTCCCTGGGGGGTGTCTGGCGAAGGGATGCGCGTCGTGGCCGACGGGCTCAGCGCATTCTTTATGGTTCCCGTGCTGGTGATCGGAGCCTCAGGGGCCATTTACGGGCTGGACTACTGGCCGCAGGCCGCGCACCCGGAAAACGGTCGTGGACTGCGTCTTTTCTGGGGACTGCTCATGGCCGGCATGATGCTGGTTCTGCTGGCCCGCCACGCCGTCCTGTTCCTGATGGGCTGGGAGCTGATGGCCCTGTCCGCGTTTTTCCTGATCACGACGGAACATCACCTGCCGGATGTCCGCCGGGCGGGCTGGGTTTATCTGGTGGCCACGCACCTGGGTACGCTGGCGCTGTTCGCGATGTTCGCGCTGCTGCACCGCGTGACCGGTTCCTTTGATGTACGCCCGCTGACCATGGATGAAGCGGGGCTGGGGGTGCTCTCGCTGCTATTCCTGCTGACGCTGCTAGGGTTCGGGTTGAAAGCCGGCATCATGCCCCTGCATTTCTGGCTGCCCGCCGCGCATGCCAACGCGCCGAGCCACGTCTCCGCCCTGCTCTCGGGCGTCATGCTCAAGATCGGAATCTACGGCGTGATCCGTTTTATCGGATTGCTGCCGGAACCGCCGCTGAGCTGGGGTGTCATGATGCTGGCAGCGGGGGGCGCCAGCGGGGTGCTCGGTGTCGTGTTCGCCATCGCCCAGCATGATCTCAAGCGCCTGCTTGCCTACCATAGCATCGAGAATATCGGCATCATCGTGATGGGGTTCGGACTGGCCCTCATCGGCGGGACGCTGCATCGTCCGGAATGGGTCGTGCTTGGCATGGCCGGCTGCCTGCTGCATGTGTGGAACCACGCGCTCTTCAAATCGCTGCTTTTCTTCAGTGCGGGCTCGGTGATCCATGCGGCCGGAACGCGGCAGATGGACCGGATGGGGGGACTCGCCGCCTTTCAGCCGCAGACGGCGGG
>CAZOXS010000234.1:0-2689 GCA_964583785.1 uncultured Victivallales bacterium | reverse complement strand
GGGAATGGCGGCTGAAAGCGTTTCATCTGTTTTCATGCGGGAAACGTAGCGGATTGGCGCTCGGAATGCAATCCCCGACCGAGTGGCGATCCGCCACGGGGGGTGCATCTCACAGTAATGTAGGACAGGCACCCTTGCCTGTCCTGTGCGAGTTTTGAGGCATACGAGCGAAAAGGCTGCCCTGAGGTCATTTTTTCGCTGGCGTTTGCCTCTTCTTTCGCGCTGGACAGGCAAGGGTGCCAGTCCTACGTTATTCCGCCAGAAGTGAGATGCACCTTCGGCTAGGCCTGCGGCTTTTCATTGCAGGCCAAGCCCGATGGCGATGGCGGGGGAGAGGCCGGACAGTTCGCAGGCCAGTGGCAGCAGGATGATGCCGAGCGTGTGCACGTGGCGGACGCCATGAAGCAGGGGCAGGGCGGCAATGCCGGTGGCGGTTAGCAGGCCCAGGGAGATGAGGCTGGGGGTGAGTGGTGTCGCGTGCATCACCATGAATCCCAGCAGTCCGGCCAGGCCGAAGACCAGCGTGGCCATCGCGATCGGACGGTTGGCTACCAGAAATCGACGCCAGCCTGCCTTGCCGGCGGTGACCGGTTGCGGCGGCTCGGAGAGCAGCAGGCACGCGATACCGCACCATAGCATCCAGTGGACATGCGGCTTGAGCACCGTGTAGACAGCGAAAGGCAGGTCGGGAAGCGTAAAGGGGATGCGGTTGCTGGCAGGGTGGACGCCGTGATTCGCCAGCCAGAGCAGCAGCAAACCGCCGGCGGCCATTCCCCATGCGCCGATCCGGATCAGGCGCAAGTGCAGCGGCACGGGGATGTCCACGTCGCAGTAGGGGCAGACGGTTGCCCGGTCGACATAACGCCCGCAGGCCGGACAGTCGACGGCGGGCACAACAGATGGCATGTTCACAGTTTCCCCACGATGATACGCAGGATATCCTCGGTCGTGACCAGACCGATCACCTCGCCGTCCGCGTCGCGCACCAGGCTCATCGGCTGCCGGGCGCGCCGCATCTGCGGCAGCAAGCGGTCGGCCGACATGGTGGCCGGGACAAACAGGGCCGGTCGCGCATAGGCGGCAACGGTCTTGCCGAGTGCCCTCTCGCCATCCGCCAGCACGTAGAAGACATTGACGATGCCGGTGAAACGCCCACTGGCGCGGTTGATGACCGGCAGGCGTGTCAGGCCGACCTGGCGGGCGAAGACGAAGAGTTCCGGGACCGGTAGATCGTCGTGGACGGAGATGATCTTCTCCCGCGGTACCATGATATCGACAGCCTTGCGGCTGGAAAGCTCGATCACCCGGTGGATCATGTAGCGCTCCTTGGCGGAGAGCACGCCGTCCTTCTCGCCCTCATGCGCCAGAACCTTGAGATCGTCGCGTGTGACAAACGGGGCCGGGCGCGAGAAGGTTTTATCACGCTCGCCAGGCGTAAGCAGTCTGGCGACGGCGATGATCAGGCCGGAGATCGGTCTAAAAACCAACTCGGCAGCCTTCAGCAGGGGGGCGAAGCGACTGCAACGCTCGATTGGCCGGGCGCGGAACCACGCCTTGGGTAAATATTCGCAGAAGACAATCACCAACGCGGCGACAATCGGCGATGACAAGCCCTGTGCGCCCGGGATGCCCGTATGCACGGCCAGGCTGGCCGCAGTGACTGAGGTGATGACGACGCAGATATTCGTCCCGACCAGGGTGGTTCCCAGCAGTCTGTCGAAATTCTCGGTGAACATTTCCAGCAGGCGCGCATGGCGTTGACCTTGGCGAACAAAATGGCGCAGACGCAGGCGATGGATCGAGATTACACCGGTTTCGATGCCGGCAAAGAAGGCGTGCGATCCCATGCAGACAAGCATGATCAGAATGTGTATGGCGATCATGGCAAGTCCTCCGCTTGCGCGGTTTCCTCAGGCGGTAGTTTTTCAAGGATGACCATCATAATCCGCTGACGGCGGACGCGCTGGACGGTCACGCGGCATCCCTGGGCCTCGGCCGTCTCGCCGGCACGCGGAATCCGCTCCATCTGCGCGGTCACCCAGCCGGCGATCCGGTCGGCGCCGTCGGCCTCGAGATTAACGTCCAGCTCGTAGTTGACATCCTCGATGCTGACGCTGCCATCGAGCAGCCACTGGTTTTCCCCGATTTGCTGGATCTCCTCGCGCTGGTCGCTGAACTCGTTGTCCACATCATCGGCAATCTCCTCGATGATGTCGCCACGGGTGATCAGCCCGGCGGTACCGCCAAACTCGTCGGAGACGATCGCCACGCGGCGGTTCTCGCGCTGGAAATCGGCCAGTAGGCTGTCAAGCGGCGCGTTTTCGGGGACGAAATGCGGCTTTAGCGCGGCGGCGGCGATATCGGTCGCATCGGCCAGCAGGAAGGCGGGCACATCGAGAAACCCCTCGATGTGATCCATGGTCTCGCGGTAAAGTGGCAGGTAGTGGAAGCGGCAACGGTGCACGGCCTCCATCTGGGCATCGGTCGGGTCGTCGAGGTCGATCCCGATCAGATCGACACGCGGGGTCATGACATCGCTGGCCTGCGTTTCCTCGAGGCGGATGATGCCGTCCACCATGGTGCGTTCTTCCTCATTGAGGACCCCTTCCTCCTCGCCGACTTCGACCACGGTCCGGAATTCGTCTTCCGAAAGGGAATTGCCGTCGGCCGTTAGGTGGCTGGCGAAAAG
>CAZOXS010000233.1:0-3055 GCA_964583785.1 uncultured Victivallales bacterium | reverse complement strand
ACGTAATGCACTTGCCATCGCCGAGTCCTCCGTGGTCGGTCGGCTGGCTTCATGCCAACCACCGCCGGACTCAGCTTATACCACGTGATGGCTAAACACCCTCGATCAATGAAATCTCCGCGAAGCGGTTCCGTTCAACGTTGGCAATCAGGCTAAAATGCGCTAGCATTTTTAGCCTGCATTGCTTTGTTCGGTGAATCAGTCTTCATTCTGTATTTGTTTTCGGTTTGCGATTGCCAACATGACGAAGGCTATTGTGAAAAGGATTACTGCGGGTGCGCAAAGGATGATTCCGATGGTGCGATGGAATAGAAAGGTGATGACTCCTGCGGATGCAAGAGCCAGCCACAGGAACATGAGCTTGTCTGTAAACAGGAGCATGATTCTGTCTTTCATTTCATCTTTCCACCGAACGTTAGCCTCTCCCTTTTCAGGAAGTCGTATTCGACTTTTTGAAATAGGTGAGCAGGCCGTTGTTGGCAACTCCTTTATGGTCCTCGGTAATCCCCAAACAATGGTGCCAGGCTAATCAGGATGATCGGCAGCAATGACAAGACGATGCCGATGGTGATGCCGATCCATCCCCGGTTGCGAGATCGCGCCGAAAGGAGCAGCCAGGCTCCGGCTCCGAATCCGACGAGTGCAGATGGAATCCACGCGTATGCGGGGATTCCGAACATGAAGATGCAAACATGGGCAAACACGATGAATTCCCAATACTTCTTCGGGCTTGTTGAGTGCTCGGATAGGCATGCAACGAGGGGAAGCCCGAGAGACCAAAAGAGAAGCGCAAGTGCTCCGAGCACTGGGAGGATCAGAATCAGGATTGCGTGCTTTCGTTTCATCTCATGTTGCCAACGTCTTGCATCATGTTTTGCCGCGCTATGCGGCAATAACATGCATGCGATTGTTAGTCCCTTTTTGTGTCCTCAGTCTTTACAGTGACGCACAGTGTCCATACGAACACAACTATGCCACCAGCAAGCAGAAGTCCATACCGCCATGTCGCTGACAGTTCAGTCCAGAACGATGGTTTGATAAGCTGAAGGAGTACGAAGAAACACACTCCGAACGCAGCGTTGAGTAGGGCTTTTGCAATCCTTTTCATTCTTTCATCAAGACTAACGTTTAGGCTCACAGTCAATCTGAAGGCGCGCCTTCAGATTGTACTTGTGCAGCCGGTTGTTCGCCACGCTTAATAGTGTAGGGTGGTCGCAACGGCACCAACCGCCCTAAAGATAACGCCGCTGGCAGCAAAGAGAACGCGATGACCAAGTCGAAGAGGATGTTGAACAGGAAAAGGTGTTTTTCAGGGCCATTTGCCTCGAAGGTTGACGCAATTAAATAAGCACACACTGTCATGATTGAAAGGGTTGTGCAAACGAGTCCTAAATGAGACCGCCACTTTCCAGGACCTTTCAAGTAGTTGTAAGCGCCGAAAAGTGCGCTTATCGCGAGAGTGCCGAATATGAACCACAGATACTTGGGAAAATGCTTTTGCTTAAAATGCCACCAGATGTTGAACTTGGAACTCTGTTCCCATGGTGAACGCGATGCCTCCTCGGTGAAAGATCCATACGGAATATGTTGGAACGCCTTGGCAGCGCGACGTTCCAGCAATTGCCAATAGCGTTTGGGATGTCGAGCGTAGAATAGACCGATTCGCCCAAGTGTAACTCGACTTATGTCGTTCTTTGTCGCGTGCATTTCCCTCAAATCCTTCTCATAATCGGGAGAGTGCGGTCTGATTTCTTCTGCCAGTACAATTCGTATGTTTGTATTTTGTGTCCCAGCGAAGGCGCGGGACTCGATACCGAACCACAGTCCTCCCAACATCAGGAAGGCTGATGCAACAGCCCAAGCATGGCGGTCTTTGCGAGATATCATTTTACTCCACGCAACACACATGCCAAAGCACCACAAAGGAATCAGTAGGATGAGATGCTGGGCCTTTGAATACGACAGAAGGAGTGAGCATGCCAGAAAAGAAAGGAGTCTAAACCATATGGTTTTGCGTGTGAGATATGCTGGATAAAGTGTTAGCATTATGGACACCGTCAAAACAAGAAAGATAACCGAAGCACTCTCACAATAAAATGTATTGAAGTACGAAGTGATGCGGTCATCCAATAGGGTAAATAGCATCAATGCGAGGAAGATGACCTTGGAAATCAGGCGCAGACGGATGCTGCAAGCAAGCAGATAGAGGCTGGCAAGATAGGCGCAGAAGTGGACGAATCCCAAAAAGCGGATATCAAAGATATCTCGTCTGTAGAATGTCGTGTTGAGTGTTCTGGCTATGCTGCACAAGAGGAGTTCCGTGGAGGCATACTTGATCCGCTCTGGTTTACCTATAGGGAATTGCACATGTGCGTACTTGAAGAAGCCTTGCGGATAAGGACCTACCGGCTGTATGCCGACTTGCTTCGATATGCGTCCGAAATCCGTATTGTCGGCAATACTGATAACTGGATGTCTGAACAATTGCGTCGCCATGATGGTGGCTGCAGCTAAACAGAACACAAGTGTAGGGAATATCTTAGCAACTGCACTATGTGGAGGGGTACCGTCAGTCGGGGATTCATGCATACTTTCTACTTTCTTATCGAAGTGTTGGCGAACGCGTGCGTGACCATTTTCAGAAGTTTTATTGAACTTCTGAAATATGTGTCCACGCGGATGTTCGTTTCTCTCTGGTTTTCCTGTTTGGTTTCTGGTGGGCGTGTGCCCGTCAATTCTTTTGCGGTGGCTGGGTTCTCGCATCTGGGAAGAGGTTAGCAGGCTGGCCCCCGTTTGGCATCTTCAAAATCTGATTTCTCCGAATTGATTCCCATTCCCATTCTCTGCAAACGAACGATTAGCGTTTTATCTTGAGTGCCACGAGCGTAGCACGTTTGGCATGGGGATCAAGCGCTAACGAGTGGCATTCAGGATAAAACGTTGTTGGACGGAGCCGCCGGTTACTATGGGGTAAAGTACCGATGGTCGGGCATGCGGGTGAAGACAGACATATCATAACACGATGCCTGGTCATCGTGTTTTTCATCTCCCGGCG
>CAZOXS010000232.1:0-5178 GCA_964583785.1 uncultured Victivallales bacterium | reverse complement strand
ATGGCGACAACCCGCTGGCGGTCATCAAAAACGTCACGGCCACGATCGGTGAAACCCGCGACGCCCTGCCAGCCAAGGTGCAGATCGACCTCGACGCGGTTTCGTCGGAAATGGTGGTGGCCTATGCGGCGGCACAGGGCTTTGAGGCCTATGAGGGGGCGGAACTGAACCGGGACGCGTGGCTGGCGCACTTGCGCTCCACGGCGCGCGACGCCTGGCCGACGTGGGCCACGATCAGCCAGGTTACAGTGATTCCGTTCTACGACCGCACGGGATTGATCTATGAAACGCTTGGCACACTGAATGAGGCCATTTCGCTCCAGATTCTGGTGACGATCCTGGTTGTGCTGGTCATGGTCGTGCATCTGCGCAGCAGCGCGCTGATCAGCGGAATGCTGCCGCTGGCGGTCCTGTTGTGTTTCGTGGGGATGAAGTTTTTCGGCGTCCAAGCCAATATCGTGGCCCTTTCGGGCATTGCCATCGCCATCGGGACGATCGTCGACATGGGTATTGTTATCTGCGAGAACATTCTGCGGCATCTCGATGAGGCGGCCAAGGCACAGGACTCTGCTTCTCGTCTTTCTTTCGCGGAATCGCTTGAAATCGTCCACCGGGCCGCCAGTGAAGTCGGTAGCGCCGTGCTGACCGCTGTCATGACCACCGTCGTCAGCTTCCTGCCCGTGTTCACGATGATCGGGGCGGAAGGCAAACTGTTCAAACCCCTGGCATACACCAAGACGTTTGCCTTGGTGGCCTCTATTATGATCGCGCTGATGGTTTTGCCGCCGATGGCCCACGTCCTGTTCTGCGGGCGTCTTTCAGGGCGGAAGCTGCGGCTGGTCCTCAATGGTTTTGTGGTGGCTCTGGGAATTATTTTGGCCATTAAGCTGTCCTGGCTTGTCGGCGCGATTGTCGCCATGTTCGGTCTCTATCATCTGCTGGAACCGCAACTGCCAGAACGAATCACAAAAAAGGGGCCTGTGGCTGCAATCATCCTGATGGCGCTCGTGGTTGGCATTCTTCTCACCCGCTACTGGGAGCCGCTGGGCCCGGAGCGGGGTGGTCTGCGGAATTTCATTTTCCTGGCGGTCCTGATCGGCGGATTGCTTGGCTTCTTCAAGGTCTTCGAAATCATTTATCCGCGACTGCTGCGCTGGTGCCTGCGCCACAAGGCCACCTTTCTTAGCATGCCGCTCGCCCTCGCCGTCTTCAGCGCGATGATCTGGCTTGGTTTCCCAAAGGTGTTCGGGTGGATGCCCGGAACCGTGTTGAGTAGCCGACCCGCGCAATACCTGTCGCATCAGTTGCCGGGCCTGGGCAAGGAGTTCATGCCGCCCCTTGACGAGGGCTCTTTCCTGTGGATGCCGACGACTATGACGCATGCCTCCATCGGCGAGGCACTGGACGTTCTACAGAAGCAGGATATGGCCTTCGAGACGATTCCTGAGATTGAATCGGCCGTTGGAAAACTCGGACGGGCCGAGACGCCGCTGGATCCCGCCCCCATCTCGATGATTGAGACCGTGATCAATTACAAGCCGGAGTTCAAGACCGGTACGGACGGGCGTCGGGTCAACTACCGCTACGACAAGAAGTCCGATGAATTCGTGCGCGATGAGAACGGCGAGCTGATCCCCGATCGCAAGGGACGGCCCTTCCGGCAGTGGCGCGATCATATCCGGACGCCGGACGACATCTGGAGCGAGATTGTCAAGGCGGGTAGGTTGCCGGGCACCACCTCGGCACCGAAGCTCCAGCCCATCGCGGCCCGGATCGTCATGCTCCAGAGCGGCATGCGCGCCCCCATGGGGGTCAAGGTCATGGGCCCCGACCTGGATACGATCGAGGCGGTCGGACTGCAGATCGAGCGTTTTCTCAAGGAGGTGCCATCGGTCGAGCCGGCGGCTGTGATTGCCGACCGCATCGTGGGCAAGCCGTATCTGGAGATTGTGCCGGACCGGCGGGCGATTGCGCGCTATGGCATCTCGATCCGCCAG
Source organism: uncultured Victivallales bacterium (assembly GCA_964583785.1). Taxonomy (GTDB): domain Bacteria; phylum Verrucomicrobiota; class Kiritimatiellia; order UBA8416; family UBA8416; genus UBA8416. Next base: position 3,181 of record CAZOXS010000232.1, on the reverse strand, counting down.
TTCCAGGATGTGATCGAGGTGGCTATCGGCGGCCGCCAGCTCACGACCACCGTCGAAGGTCGTGAGCGCTTCCCCGTGCGCGTGCGTTATCAGCGGGAACTGCGCGACAGTATCGAGGCCATGTCGAAAATCCTGGTTTCCGGCAAAGGCGGCCAGCAGATCCCGATCGCCGAACTCGCCGAGATCCGGTACGTACGCGGACCGCAGGTCATCAAGAGCGAGGATACGTTCCTGGTCGGCTATGTGGTCTTCGACAAGAAGGATGGATACGCCGAGGTGGACGTGGTCGAGCAGTGCCAGGCGTATTTGCAGTCGAAAATCGATAGTGGCGAGTTGACGGTTCCCCGTGGTGTGAGCTACACGTTCTCCGGCAGCTACGAGAATCAACTCCGGGCCGCCCGGACGTTGGCTCTGGTTTTGCCGATCGCGCTGTTCTTCATCTTCATATTGATCTACTTCCAGTTCAAGTCCGTGTCGACCACGCTCCTGATTTTCTCGGGCGTGTTCGTGGCCTGGTGCGGCGGGTTCCTGATGATCTGGTTCTATGGTCAGCCCTGGTTCCTGAACTTCAGCGTGTTCGGCGTGGAGATGCGGACGCTGTTCCAGATCCACACGATCAACCTGAGTGTGGCCGTCTGGGTTGGCTTCCTGGCACTTTTCGGCATCGCGACCGATGATGGCGTGGTGATGGGCACGTACCTGACGCAGTTGTTCCGGGACAAGGCACCGGCGACGCGCGAGGCCATCCGCGCGACCGTGGTCGAGGCGGGCGAACGGCGTATCCGACCCTGCCTGATGACCACGGCCACCACGATCCTGGCGTTGCTGCCCGTGCTCACCTCCACCGGACGTGGTAGCGATGTCATGGTCCCGATGGCCATCCCGTCCTTCGGCGGTATGCTGATCGAGGTCATGACCATGCTGGTGGTGCCGGTGCTGTACTCCTGGATACAGGAAGTCGGGCTTGGGTCAGGTTGTGGAGCAGGTAGGTGAGGCGGTCGATCTGGCGGTCGGTGGTTCATGCAGGCCTCCGTGGGCAGGGCGTGAACGCCCCTCGTGGGACTGGATGAGCACAGGCGCAACGCGCCCGCGCCATCCGGCGCGTGGGCCGGAAACCAGTCCCGATCCCGTGTTCACACGGGAGCCGCTGCCCGCCCCCGCTCCGGGCGAAGGTCTCGCAGAGAGCGCGGATGCTGTCGGGTGCGGGCATGGGTGGTTTCCTTGTTGTGCTATTGTTTGCGATACCTTGACGGAAAGCGTAAAAACGGGCAAGGGCAAAAAGGTTTTCGGGCGGTAAATTGCCTTGATTTCGTCGGCGTAAGGATGCACCGTTCACGGGTATGCCTATTGAATCGCCAGACCTTGAACTCCGGCTGACGCCGCACGGGAGCGTGACACCGCTTGATGGCGGTGGCGCGGATCGCGCCTGCCGCGCGGTTGCCGACCGGTTCTCGGCGCATGAATCCGCCGGCCTGGTTGCGCTGGCGGCGGCCACGCTGCCGCCGGGGGTACACGCCTCGGCGGTGTTCTGGCGCGATGTGGCCGCCGAGTTCCTGCGGGCATTGTGCCATATTCCGGAATCGGATGCGTTTTCCCCGTCAGCGGTGGCACCGCCTGATTCGATGCATCTGGCGCAGTGGACGCTGAACGCACCGCCGATGCAGGGGGCGGAATACCTGGCGCCCGCTGTACTGACGGCGCTCTGGCAGCGGCTGCTGGCTTGGACCGATGGTCAGATCCAGGCGACGGGCGGTCTGGCCAGCTTTCTGCAGACGGCGGCCCCGCAGTGGGCGCGGGTCGGGCGTGTGACCCTGCATCTGGCGGAAAACCGGGGTGATGCCGAGTTCCCCTTCGCCTTCATGGCCACCTATGCCGCCGGTCTGTCGCGCGGGGGACGGCTCCAGCGGTTGCCGCTGGGGCAGGCGCTCAAGGACTATGCCGGTGCGCGGCGCAAGCCCGAATTGATCCGGTTGCTTTCGCCCCTGCAGGCGGCAGCCTCCCGCAGCGCGTTTATTGCCGATCTGGTGGAGACCGGCGATGTCTTTCACCCGCTGGTCTGGTCACCGGATGAGGCCTATGCCTTCCTGAAGGAAATCCCGTTGTATGAGGAATGCGGGCTGCTGGCCCAGTTGCCTAACTGGTGGCGTAAGCGGGCCCGTCCACGGGTCAGCGTCACCCTCGACAGCAAGAAGCAATCGGCACTGGGGAAGGATGCGCTGCTTTCGTTCGACATGCAGCTTGCGCTCGGCGACCAGTCGCTCACGGAAGCCGAAACCCAGGCACTGCTCAACGGCGGCGACGGCCTCGTGATGCTGCGGGGCGAGTGGGTGGAGGTGGACGGTGATCGCCTGCGCGAGGCCTTGGAACACTGGAAGCAGGTGGAGGCGCGGGCGGGGGCGGACGGGCTCTCGTTCATCGCGGGCATGCGCCTGCTGGCTGGCGCTTCTGCGGATCTGAAGGCGCCGGGGCCGGAGGCGGATTCCGTGTCATGGGCACTGGTGCAACCGGGCGAGGCGTTGCGCGGGATCCTGGCCGGACTGCGGCAGCCGTCGGGAATCGCGGGCCGGGCACCTGACGGTTTCCGGGGAGAGCTGCGGCATTACCAGCTCGAGGGGCTCAACTGGCTCTGGTTCTGCTCCCGCCTCGGGCTGGGCTGCTGCCTTGCCGATGATATGGGACTGGGTAAAACCATACAGGTGCTTGCCGCGCTGCTTCGCACCCGCCACGAGACCCCCGCCGACCGTCGCGCACCTTCCCTGCTGGTGGTGCCCGCCTCCCTGCTTGGCAACTGGCGGGCCGAAGCCGCGCGGTTCGCGCCGGAGCTGAACCTGTTGTTCGCGCACCCTTCCGAAATGCCGCGCGAGACGCTCAAGGCGCTCACGGAGGATCCGACCGCCGCCCTGCGGCAGACGGATCTGGTCGTGACGACCTACAGCATGGCTTCGCGCTTCGCGTGGATGCCTGAGATCGACTGGCATTGGGTGATCCTCGACGAGGCGCAGGCGATCAAGAACCCGTCCACACGCCAGACGAAGGCGGTCAAGCAACTCAAGGGGCAATCGCGCGTCGCCCTGACCGGTACGCCGGTCGAGAACCGGCTGGGCGATTTGTGGTCGATCTTTGACTTTCTCAATCCCGGTCTGCTGGGCAGCGCCGACCGCTTCAAGCAATTCATCAAGGC
>CAZOXS010000231.1:0-4832 GCA_964583785.1 uncultured Victivallales bacterium | reverse complement strand
CCCATCCTGGCTGATGCTGGCGCTACCCTGGATTTGCCCCGCCACCACCGACAGGCGGATCGCGGCGGCCTCCTCCTGGATGACCATCTGCTCGACATCCGGGATGCCATCGAGCCCCACGGCCACCACCGATACAATCTCCTCCGGGGCCTGCGAGGGAAGTTCCAGTAGCACCGTGTCGCCTGCCTGCCTAATCGGGACGCTGACGTCCGATTTACCCAGGATGCGCGCCGCGCGGACCTTGTTCCGCAAGCCGTAGAGGCGCAGCACCCCGTCCGACGGCCATTGCTTGACCATCAGGTAAAGGGTCTCCCCCTTGCATGTCACCCGGCCCCACGACGGATCCGTGAAGAAGGGATTCGCGGAGGTGCCATAAATGGCCTCACCATTCCGGTCCAACCACGCCCCGACCTGCTTGAGCAGCTCCACGCTCGGCTGGGGAATGACACCCTCGTCGGTCGGCCCGACATTCAGCAGGTAGTTGACGCCCTTGGAGGCGCAGTTGACCAGCAGTTCCAGAACGGTCGCCAGGTCCTTCCAGTTGTGGTCATCCTTGCGGTATCCCCAGGTATCGTTGAGCGTCGCCGGCGTCTCCCACGCGCCCTTGACCTTGCCGGCCGGATGCTCGTTGTCGCCTAGGCTGCCGTAATCACCCACATCATGTCCCACGCGGCCACTCACGAGACAGGCAGGCTGGATACTATGGACAAGGTCACGCAGACTGCGGCTCTGTTCCGGGGTGATGGCCACCGGCGTATCGAACCAGATCAGCCCGATCGGGCCGTACTGGGTCAGGAGTTCAGTCAGGTTGGGCTTCACGACCGTGTCGAGATAACGCTGGAAATCCTCTGGGGGGCGTGCGTAACTCAGCCATTCCGGGCCGGTGCCGACCTCGTTCCAATGGCCAGCCCCGCCGGGCGCGTGCCAATCCAGCGCCTGCGAATAGTAGAAGCACATCTTGATGCCGCGCTTGTTGCAGGCGGCCGCCAGTTCCTTCATCGGATCGCGCCCGAAGGGCGTCCGCTTGACGATGTTATAGGGATTGCTGGGCGAATCGAACATGCAGAAGCCCTCGTGATGCTTGGCCGTGATCACCAGGTACTTCATTCCCGCCTGACACGCCAGCTCAGCCCACGCTTCCGCGTCGAATTTGACCGGATTGAAGTCCTTGGCCAGCTCCTCGTAGTCCGCGATGGGAATCTTGCCGTTGCGCATGATCCACTCGCCGATACCCGGCACACGCTGCCCCTTCCACTTCCCGGCAAGCTTGGCGTACAAGCCCCAGTGGATGAACATCCCGTACCGCGCCTCCTGCCACCATGCCAACCGTTCCTCTGCTGTCATATTCTTCTCCGCTATTTACGGTGATCCCGTTTCACCAGCCATTTGCCGTCCTCACCCGTCGTTATGGTTTTCTGCTGCCTCGCGAAAACCACCATCACCGTCGCTCCCGGAGTTCCCCATCCCCAAACCGGCACCGGCATCTCCCGCTGCAACACCGCATGGTCGCCAAACATCGGGCTGATTTCCAAAAGCGCCCTATCCTCCCCGGCAAGGGCACCAGCCGCCATCAGTCCGCACGCCATCCCCATCATCAGGTATTTCCTCCTCATCGCATCCTTTTTTTACACTACAAAACCAGGAAAACCTGCTTAATCGCTTGTGCCCGGCACGACCTAATAACGGGCCCTATTAATTAAAAGCGGCCGATGATGCCTTCCCGGTGATAAAGCGCTACCAGCCAGATTGCCAGGCATCGAACTCGGATGGCCTCAAGGCGTAGCGGGCAATATTGCCGGGATGCAGGCACATCAATTCGGTCTCCACGCTCTCAATCAACCGTTGCTGCTCGGCGCTTGGCACCATGCCAGCCGTCTGCGCTCGGATCCAGGCAATGGCCTCGGTCTTTGACATCCGGGATCGGACGACCGTCCCGACCAACGCCTTGATCTGCGTCCGGTACCGCAAGAGGAACGGGTCGGGATCACCCAGGGTTTGCCGTACAGCCGAGTATCGATCGCTCGATTGCTGATAGGCCCATGTGAAAACGTCCCGCAGGTAAGCAACGGCATTCAACTCATAGACGCCCAGCACCCCGCCGACATAATTCCGGTCCGGCACGTGCACAAATGACAAGGGGCAAAGGTTCATGCGGATCAACGGGATATTGGCGGCAAGCCGGGAAACACGCTGGTTGACATCCACGAACGGTTGCAGATACGGAAGCTGGACCATCACAAAGAAGGCCTGCTCGAACGGATCAACGATGGCCTCCGCCTTTTCCAGCAGTACATCAAAGCATTCCTCGATCATCTGCGGCACCCCCAACGGATGGAACAGGGTGCCGGTCACACCGACGGGCTTGGTGCGCAGCCGACCGCACGCCCCTTGATCGGCCAGCAGGTGGTCGGCAAGCAACGCATGCAGGTTGCAGATGGTATACCGGTTGAAACCAATATCGACGGTCTCATCCAGCAGCAGCTCGCTGGCGGCCTTGTGATTCAGGATCATCTGCGCCTCGCGCATATCCTTGCCCTCGGCGATGGCACCCGCTTCCAGAAGGCGCTCGGTTTCCAGAAGTGAGTAGGTGTTGCCTTCCAGGCGGCTGGAGTTCCAGGACAAATCGATCAGCAGCCGGTTATGGATCTCCCGGGCGTAGGTACCGGCCGGTTGGTGGTCCTGGTAGATTCGACCCATCCCGTCAAGCTGTGCGCGCGTTTCGGCCGGCAGGTAGTAGGTTTCGTTGGGTACATAGTCATCCAAGAACGCGCGGTTGTACCCCACGGACTTTCTCTGGGACAAGGGTCTGGAAACCGACTCCCGGATGGACTTCGCCTCAGCCGAAAGCGGAATGGTATCGAGTTGCAGCTCCACATGAGACTCGCGCAAGATCCAGGTTGTTTGCGGCTCAGGCAGGTGATAGCGGCGCGCCACCCCCTTGCCCGAGATGGTCACGCGATTTTGTTTAACCAATCGTGCAAGGTGATCCTGCAACGTGCGTTGTGGCGGCGGCTCATCAAGGGCGGAGATCAGTTCCCGGATGCGTGCACCTTGCGGAAACCTGCCGATCAGCTCGGCAAGCGAGGCGAAGTCTGCTTCTGTCAGTTTCTTTGGCATCACGCCGGTAACATGCCACAAAAGACCGAGTCGCGCAATATAAATCGTTTATTCTGCTCGACCAAACTAGTCGCGCGATAAAGAAATCGCGCGACCCTCGATTTTTTGGCGTGCGGTGATTCTCCTTCGCGAATACGCTACGGCGGGGCAGGCGAGCGCAGCGCAACAGCCTGCGGCGCGAACGACGGCTGACGAAGGCAAGCCAGGCGCAGGCGGATTTCTGCCGTTTATCCGGTTAATCCTGTCGAAATTAAACGGGCGGATTAATAATGAGAATTTTTGCTTGGTTCGGGGGGCGATAACGTGGAGAATGCCGCAGACTACAGATGTAGACTTTGTAAGGATCGGCGACGAAGGTTGGACGACGTGGATGACAAGGGTGACGAATTAATCAAGTGGGGATTGATATGGACAACGACATGATGGAGCGGATCGACAAGATGAAAGTGCGGCTGGCCGAGATGCGGGGGTATCTTTGACGTCGCGAACCGTGAAGCAACCGTAGCGGCACTGGAACTGGAGAGTGCCTCCCCGGAGTTCTGGAACACCCCGGATCATGCCCGCAAGGTGATCGACGAGACCAACCTGCACAAGGCCGTGCTGAATCCGTTCAACAAGGCGGCCACCTTTATCGAGGAGTCCGCCTTGATGCTTGAATTGCTCGAGGACGAGGAGGAACCGGCACAGCGCCAGCGGGCGCTGGCCGACATGGAGGAGGATCTGGCCGAGGCGGAAAAGGCGCTGGAGGCGCTGGAGCTGCGTTCGCTGCTCAGCGGCAAGCTCGACGCCAGCAATGCCTTCCTCACCCTGCACGCCGGTGCCGGCGGCACGGAATCGTGTGACTGGGCCAACATGCTGCTGCGCATGTACAGCCGCTACGCGCAGGAACAGGGCTTCGAATGCACCATCATGGAATTCCAACCCGGCGACGAGGCGGGGATCAAGCGGGCAACCATCCAGATCTCGGGCACCTATGCCTATGGCTACATGCGCGCCGAACGGGGGGTACACCGGCTGGTACGGATCAGTCCGTTCGACTCGAACAAGCGACGCCACACGTCATTCGTCGCCATCGATGTGGTCGCCGAACTGACCGACGATATCGATGTCGAGATCAACGACGGTGACCTGCGGGTGGACACCTACCGCTCCAGCGGCTCGGGAGGCCAGCACGTCAACACCACCGACTCGGCGATCCGGCTGACCCACTTGCCGACCGGCCTTGTGGTGGCCTGCCAGGCGGAGCGCTCGCAGCACATGAACCGGGAAAAAGCCATGAACATGCTGCGGGCCAAGATCTATGAGCTGCGGATGGATGAGAAACGCCAGGACATGGAGAAGTTCTACGGGGCCAAGGGCGAGATCGCCTGGGGTAGCCAGATCCGCTCGTACGTCCTCCAGCCCTATACCCTGGTCAAGGATCATCGCTGCGGGGTGGAGACCTCGAATGTACAGAAGGTGCTCGATGGCGACATCCAGATGTTCATCGAGGGCTGGCTCAAACACCAGGCGAAGGGCGGGTGAGCGGACGGGACGGGGGAGACGGCAGACCGCAGACTGCAGACTGTAGACTTTAGCTCCTTAATCGCAAATTGTTTGAGTAAATGAGTCGATAATATAGCATGGCGTATCGCCAATTCCAAGCGTTGTAAGTGTTCAGTGTTCAGTGTTCAGGGGTTCAGAGTTCAGGCAATATTTTGGGAACCAACGACCAT
>CAZOXS010000230.1:0-7746 GCA_964583785.1 uncultured Victivallales bacterium | reverse complement strand
TTCGGCGGACAGGATCTTGACGGGGATCCCCTCATCCTGGGTAAGTTCCAGGATCTGCATGATCTCGCCGACGGGATTCCCATGGCAATCGCATATCATGAGTTCGGCATGGTGTTGCCGGATGGCCGCACGCAGTTGTGCCAGTTGCGTTTCGATCGGGGAGTCCGGGGCAAGCGCGAGCCGCCCTGCGATCGCCATCCCGTGCGGTTGGCGGAGATTGATCAGCGAGGAAATCACGTCGGTTTTTGTCCCGCTGCCGACCAGCAGGGTCGGGCAACGGTCGAACCCGAAGCGACGGCGCGTCCAGTCAAGCAAGGTGTCGGCGGCATGGCGGAAGCCGATGCAGAGGCAGGCGTTGAGGATCATGACGGAGGCGAAGAAGCTGCGGGGGTGGTAGACGTTACGTTGCATATACCAGTAGGTATAAAAGAGGGCCAGCGCTGTTGCATTGGCGACGATCACATCCCATGCCATCAGGCGTTTGATCAGATAGCTTTGCGTGTCATAGAGGTTACGCAAGGCATAAAGGAGGCAGATAACGACGACGAGAATGACAATCAGTCGGAAGGCGCTGCCGCTATAGAACGCCTGTAAGTCGTCTCCGGGATTCCCGGGCTGCAAGCCGATGAGGCGTGGGATGGACTCAAAGGCCCATGCCCCCCGGTTACTGTGAAACCGCAGGAAGAAGGTAACCGCATAGGCGACGACAATCGCGCAGAAGTCCGCGAAGAACGGAATCAGCCAAGGAAAGCGCAGTCGGTTTGATTTTCGGGGTAATGACATCGTGCGTACCATGCTAGCTGGGTTGGCGGCATTCTGCAAGCGTGTTGAACTAGCGGATCAGCGCCGTGTGGTGCGGATGCGGCTTCGGGCTTCGATCATGGCGTGTAGTAAATGGTCGGGTAGTGCCGGTGTGGGTATGCAGACGCAGCCGGGGGGCGCGTCATTTTCGCTTGCAAGCGCCTGTTGCAGCACAATCCCTGTTTTGGGTGTCAGCTTGGCAATGGCTTTCAGCAGGCTGCGCTGATCATCGCCGAGCACGTCGGCGCTGAGGGCCATGGCATCGAGCGAATCCGTGTTTTCAATGGCACCGAGTATATGCGCGATACCGCGGGTATGCAGGGTGTGAATGCCGGCTTGCTCCAGATAACGGATGCAGTCCTCCGCACCGGCAATATCCTCGTCGATCAGAATATGCCAGTTGGCGGCATAGGCGGCCAGACCGATGATCAGGGTCTCGGCGGAGTCGTCGGTGACCGAGGCGGGATCCGCTTCGGGTAGCAGAACCTGATAGAATGAATGATTATCGTCATCGGTATCGTGCTGGAGGATTCCGCCCGCCTGCTGGAGCAGGGCACTAATCACTGAGAAAATCACGCCGGATGAGGCAATCTCCTGGGGAGCTGGTTTCAGGTTCGCGCCTGTCAGCGGGGATGTGGTGATCGTCAGTACGGCACCGACGGGCACCGCTAACCGGGCGGCGTGCTTGTCGTCGGGTCGGGATAGTCTGATGGAAAGGAAATTGCTGCCGATGATATTGTCGGCCGCGGCAAGTCCCAGGCTTTGGACAAGGTGCTCGATCTGGATGGGCGGCATATTGACCGGGCCGATTCCCGGATCGATATCGCAGTCGAATACCCACTCCGGCGGCAGCGCGGCCTTGAGCAGGTCGATGCCGTTGCTGATGTGACGGGCCGTACAGGCCGTGGCGGCGATTTCGCCGCTGTCATCGCCGGCAATCTGCATGAGTTGCCGGGCCAGCAGGATGCCGCGGTTAGCGCAGTCCTGGATCGCGCTGGCAGACGCTTGCACATCGGTTTTCCCGCCTTGATGAGTCAGCAGGCCGGCGTGCCCGGCGATCCCGCAGAGCAGGTCATTGAAATCGTTGGCGACCCCTTTCGCCATATGGCCGATAAGCTGGAGGAAGGCGGTGCGCCGGGAGATCTCGCGTTGACGAACCAGGGTGGTTACGTCCGATACCAGCAGGATCAGGATCCCGTTCGAGGGTTGGGAACGTATTCGCAGTGTCCGGGGTTCCCCATCCAGGGAGCGAAGGGTTTCGATTTCCACGGGGCTATCCGATTGCAGCAGCAGCTGCATCTGTTGATCGGAGATGGAGACATCAAGCTGCGTCAGCGTGAGGCCGCGGGCGCCCTCGCCGAGAATATCGACGGCGGCAGGATTGAGCCCGGTGATTCGTCCGTGGCGATCCAGCGCGACGACGCCGTCGCGGATATAACCCATGGCGTCCACCATGCGCCCCAGGCGGCGTAGGCTTTCGGCTTCGGCTGCGAAATGGATGGCCCATACGCCAAAGGCACCTGCGATCAGCATGAAGCCCATGGTGAGCGCCCAGATGATGGCGGCGATAATTAGCTGTTCATGTGGCGTCACGAGATCGCTGATATAACCGAGGGTCGCGACGACCGCGACGGCGGCGGTGGCTAGAAGCACCACCAGCAACAAGGCATAGCGCGCGCTTTCCTTTTGCAGCCACTTCATGGATACGCCTGTTATTTCGGGCCCTGTTTGCCGACGCTGCGCCTTTTATCGAGTTCATCGGCCGCTTGGCGCAGGCGGCGGATCTCGTCCTTGGTCTCGCGCTCGCGAATCTCGGCCTTGATCTGGGCCTTGTGAACCAGCTCGGCACGTTGGGGGATACCCTCGTCATTCCTTAGGAACTTAGGATCTACCAGCGTCAGTCTGACAAATATGATGGTCTCGACTTGGGTCTTCACATCCTTTGTGTGTGAGAACAAGTACTTGCCGAGAATCGGAATGTCGCCAAGTAACGGGATCTTCGACGTTGCCTTTGAGTCCCTGCTGTCGGTAAGACCACCGATCGCTACGGTCTGGCCGCTTGACAGGGTGAATTTGGTTTTGATCTCCTTGACGGAAATAATCGGCCAGGAGTTGCCGACGCCAGGCACCCCGGACTCCCATTTGTCGTCCAGCTTGCGTCGAAGCGAGGGTTCAATCTGCGCCTCGATCAAGTTGTCTGTTTTTACCGTCGGAATAACCGCTAGCTCGATGCCCGTGTGCAAATAGCCCTGCTTGATATAATCGGTCGTGATGGATGTATCCAATTCGGTTGTTTGTGACCGTCCCGGATTGTCGGTGGTACCATCGATGGTTGTCGTTTTCAGTATAGGTTCGCTTTCTCCTACCCGGAATACGGCATTGGTCGCGCCGTTGGCTACAATCAATTTCGGATTGGATATGATGCTGACGCCATCGGTTTTCTTGAGCGCACTTAAAACAACATTCAAGTTAACCTCGCTCAGGATGGCTGCACTGCTCTCGGTTATTGCGCGGGTAAACGTATCGGAAATATCAGACGTTACCTCCTGGGTAAGATCAACTGCGCGGGTTATATCCCTTGTGCTGTAATAATCCCGCCCATTAAAGTCTGTGAGAGGCGTAGCGTCCCCCATAAGTGTTGGATCTGTATTCCCGTATTGATTGCCAAATCCATCATACTGCGTAAAGAGACCGTCGCCACTCGATTGGCTATCGCTCCGGTTCATACCATCTGCCCGTTCCGTGGTACGGGTCCGTTCTTCCCGACGTTCGAAAGGCCCTGCTTGTAATCCAACACCCAGGCTTTCGAGCGAGTCCCAGCGGATACCGAGCTGCTTGGAAGCGCTGTCGCTCAGCTCCATGAACTGGGTCTCGATGCAGACCTGCTGGCTCTGGATGTCGATATCCTTGATGACAAAACGGATCTCGCTCAGTTTGCTTTCCGTGCTGCGGATCACCATGGCATTACGCGAGGGGAATGTGGAGATCGATCCTTGTCCGGCGAGTATCCGTTCGATTACGGGAGAGACCTCGTCGACGGTGGTGTAATCCAGGAAAATGGTTTCCACGATCATCGGTTCCGGGGCATCGGGTGACTGCGTGGTGATGCTGTAGACCCCGGAGCCCTGCGGCCGCTCGATCAGCGAGAGGTTGTGCTGCGCGAGAATCTGTGACAGCGCCGGTCGCCAGGCGACGTTGTCGAGGTTGGCGGTGACTCGGGCGGTCAGGTTGCTGGGGGTGGCAATGATGTTGGCATTGGCGATGCGGCTGAACATGCGGACCACGTCGATAAGCTCGACGTCATCAAGGGAAATGGTGATCAGGTCTTCCCCCGTGCTTTCGCCGGTCATCTCCTCTGGCAGTGCGGGCGCAACCGGCAGCGGCGTGAATTCCGAGGTCTCGCCGGTGATCCCGGCCTCCAGTACAGTCGGATCGGGGGGGGCTACGATAGGCACTCTGGTGCTCTCCTCCGTCGGCGGGGTGGGCTCTTCTGTCGCTGGAGCGGGAGGCTCCTCTATGTACGGCTCCGGCGCGGGCAAGGCGGATTCGAGCGTGGCGGCGGCTGTAAGTGCATCCGGTGCGTTCGTGTCGCCCGCCTGGGCGGCGGCGGTCATGGTCGCATCCAGCTCGGCCAGCTCCGGCAGCATTTCAGTCTGCTGCGCGGATAGACCAACCGGCACAACAAGCATGAACGTGAGGATATAGGCTTCGACTTTCATTTACTCACTCCAGTTCTTGTTTTGTGTTCCCGTCATCCATGGCAAGCTTGGCGCTTGCAAGGGTTCACTTGTCTCGTTTCTCGGTCACATCAAGACGCGTGCTGCTTACGCCAGCCCCCGTGACTCTATCAATCATCCAGCGGTAAATCAATGTATCCTGTTCAATCACGACAATATCGCCAGCTTCCACGAGGCCGACACCCTCGATAATGGCGATATAGTTCTTGCCGCCCGCGTGCGTCAAGCCACGCAGAGGCAGTGCCGGCCAACTGATCTTGGCCTTCAGGTCGGCGATCTTGCTGCTCTCGATCTTTTCCGCTTCGGAAGCCGGTTTATAGCGCACCGGCCAGAATGGGTTTCTTAACGTCGCGAACGCGTCGCCTTGCAGGTCGATGCGGTCAGGCCCCATCCGGGGGTCGGCGGACGCCATCGCCAGTCCCTGGGCGATGATGACGGTGGTCGTTATAATTAGGTAGAGAGCTGTCTTCATTGGCTTTCCTCGTCGGCAATCCGTTCCGCCTGCAGTCGCTGCGGGTGTTCGTCGTCTTCCCATATCGGCCACTGGAGATGCAGGCTGATGAACTGTAGCTCGGGATTCTCGGCGGCCTGCTCCATCACAACCAGGCGGGTGACGGTGATATAGGGGTTGTCCGATTCCAGATGTTGGAGAAACCGTGCCAGATTGTGAATGCCGCCTGTAATGGAAAGGTTGACCGTGTAGGGTGAAAAACGATTGGTCGAAGCGGGGCCGGTCTCGCTCTTCTTGGGCGGCGGCGGAACCGGCCGCGGCAATTCGTTGATCGCCTCGATCTGCAAGTCAAGCCCGGCTACCGCCCGGTTGATTATATCGGTGGCGACCAACAGGTAGTTGCCGAGGCTAGGACGCAGGATGTGCCGATCCTGTTCGGACGCCGCCAGGATCTGCGCGACGATGGCGTTGTTCTGCTCGTTGATACGGCCCGTTGAACTCAAATCCTTTTGCGCCCGCCAGATCTGATCTTCCAATTCGGTGACGCGCGCTCGCCGCGTGTGCAGGGATGCCCGGTAGGGCTGGATGCCGAATGTGAAGGCAACATAAAGCAGGGCGATGCCCCCGACCGCCATGGCGGCAATGGCTTTCTTGCGATCCGCGGGGTTTTCGGGTAGTCTGATCAACGCATCTCCTTGTGCGGTGGGCTCTTGAACTTGCACTGGATGGTGAAAACACGGCTGGATTTGTCATCGGACGCATCGTCTGCGGCAAAGTTGGCCACGGTTACGGTTTCAATCAGGGGGTGTAGGATCGGGTGCCTGCGGAGGTTTGCCTCCAGGGCCTGGACGACCTGCATGGAGTCCGGGACACGGGTTACCCCGTCAAGGGACAACTGGTAATCGCGTGACAGGCTGCCGACGGCAGGGCGAGCGTTCGCGGGGGGGGCCTCCAGGATTACCCGCAGGCTTGTGAGCTGGATCGTGTCGGGGACGGCTTGCATGATGGCCGCCAGATTCTGGTTCCAGTCGAGCCGGGCGGCGGGCCAGCCGTCAAGTTCCTCAAGTGTCTTCTTGTTGAAATTCAGTCGGGCCGTTTGTTTGATCGCCTGTTTCTGCTTCGGCTCAACGGCGAACCATTGCGATTCGAGGATGCTGAGCTGGCTGCTGAGCATAAAGCTGCTCAGCGCCTGCTGTGCAATCAGGAGCGCCAGGGCCACGGGCATGACAATGCTGGCGATGCGGGTGATTGATTTCGCGTTCAGGCTGCTGCCGCTACGCTGCTCTGGTTCCTTGATCAGGTTGACCCTCAGGCTCATCGCTCCTCCTGAAGGGCGCCCAGGGCCGCGCCGATGGCGGCGGTAAAGCGCCAGTGCTGGGAGCCGTCACGCTGGTCTTCAACCGCATCGGTTTGTAGCCCAGGAATGGTGAACGGATCAAATGACTTGATCTCAATGTTCAGCGAGCGTTCCAGTTGCTGCATGGCGGCAGGCGACGAGACCAGCCCGCCAATGCAATGAAGCTGCCTGAGATTGCAGTTTTCGCGTCGCTCGACAAAGTCCCGCGATACAATCAGTTGATTCGAAAGCGGGCTCATGATCTCGCTGATCAGTTCAGAGATATCAAAGGCGTTGTCAGCAAGAATATTAAGGGCGGTGTCCGCATCGATATGCAGGGTTGAGGTCACGCGATCAAGCAGCTTGCGTGTGCCGAAATCAAAACGCCTCAGCAGCACCAGTGTCTGTTTGTGGAAAATCGACAGCGTGCTTGATTCCGTTCCGAAGTCGATCATGGCGGCGGCGGGAGACGCACCGTGCAACACCGGCCCGGCCTCAAAGGCGGTCAGTGCCGCCAACGAGGCTAGTTCCAGGCTGCGCGGGGCAGGCAACCCTACCTGGAAAAGGGCCATTACCGGTGCGGCATCCGATTCCGGGATAGCCGCCGCGAGCACGCGAGATTCAACCCGTGCGGACCCTTCTGTGATGATCCGGTAGGCCATTCGGTCATCATCCCCAACATCCTGTCCCAGGTTTTTGGCTAGACTGCTCTCGAAAGCCGCATCAACGGCACCGGGAAATGTCAGCAGCTTGGCCGTTGCCGTCGAACTGCTGACGGCGAGCGCCGCACAGCGGGCCTTCAGCTTGGGAGGAAGCGTGAAACCGCCTCCCGCCGAAAGGGCCGGCAACAACTCCGCGCCGTCCATGACGATCACGTCCCCGTTCTTGCGTAGACGGACGACTTTGGTGTCGCTCTTGCCGAAGTCGATGCCGATCACTTCGGTTGGCCCTTTCTTCATCCGTTTTTTTAAGTCCGTGAACGACATGAGCTGGATCTTCCTTGAAATCAGCCACATAAAAAATTACCGTCTACATTTAATCCTGAATTCTAAAAACTGACAAGCAAAACTTTCATGCGGTTTCGCATTGCAAATTGACTGGTGTCACGTTATCAAGCGTGACGGAATTTGAACCGTTAACGTGGGTAAGCCTATGTGCAGTGCCATCAGTAACACAATTGTCCGACCGTCAGACTGGAACGACTGGCGCTGGCAATGGCGTAACCGGGTTGAAGGCAGTCGTGCGTTGGCCGCGCGGCTGGGGGCACATCGCCAGTCATTTGACGAGCATGCGATCGAGCGCGTCGTCGCCCGGTATCGGTTCGTGGCGGTGCCGTACTACCTGGATCTGATTGACTGGTCTGATCCGCACGATCCGATAAAGCGGCAGTGCATTCCTGATCCCGCTGAGCTTGATCCGGA
>CAZOXS010000229.1:0-3821 GCA_964583785.1 uncultured Victivallales bacterium | reverse complement strand
CGGCAGTCCGCAGCGCGACCAGGTCGAGTTCCGTATCACCACCAGTGATGGCGTGAGCGTTACCCAGCGGGCGGTTGAAACCGAACTGCACAGCGGGCAGTTCGTGGGCCGCATTTTTCCCGTCAAGGGTAAACCGGCGCGGGCATCGGAAATCCAGGTCACGGAAGGGGCGACCTTGACGGCAACCTACCGGGATACCGAGAACCTGGATCCGGGCATTCCCACGGATCGCTCGACCACGATCCAGCATGCGCAGTATGTGGTTCCTGTGTTGGGGTTGTACACGATTGCGAGCGAGCCGATCCCCGTGAAGGCACCGGTCAAGGATGCCGTTTCTGCCAAGGCGGATGGGCGTGGGCGCGCCGCCGAAGTGGTGACGCCTCGGCAGGCTGTTGATTACCGTTACGCCGGGGATGTGAAGACGGCCGGCGATACGCTGGAGGGGATCATCGGTTGCAGTCTGCGTTTCGATGTCTTGGTGCCGCATCTGGCCCTCGCCCAGAGCAGTGTGGTCAATGCCTATGTGCAGGTTTTGACCAACGGGGTATTGCCGGGTAGCAAGCCGTTTGATATCACCATTCCCGGGACGCTTAAACTGGAGGCATCGCCTCTAGGGGCGAGCGTATCGGTGGCGCCGGGGTACGAGTTGCGCACGCGTCCGGTTCCGCCGACCAATCAGCCTCCGCTGGATGAAGGGCGCTTTGCGTTTTCCGTGCCACTGCTGCTTGGGCCGAGGCCGGCACGCAGCTTCGCGACCCGCGATGCCGAGGCCTTGCCGAGTTCGCTGCTGCCGGCTGGGTTGACCGTCATAGCCGGCGATGTCGTGCGCATCGGTTACGCCTGGCAGGATCCGGCTGGCAAGGTCCAGTGGCGTACCGCCACGTTCAAGGTTGTCAGCCATGCATTCCTGGATGTAATGAATGATAGCTACTCCGAGCCGCTTGTCGCGGCGTATGTCGGAGAGAAAATCTTTGTTCGATTGCTGGCCAATGGGCTGGATCGTGGGGATGATCGCGATCCTGCCGCCGTTGAACTGCGTGCCGGTAGCGGAGCGGTCTCGCGCTTCGCCCTGCGCGAGACCGAGCCGCACAGCGGCGTCTTCAAGGGTGTGTTCGCGCTCAGCTACGCGGATGCCGACGTACCTTCCAATCTGCCGCCGGTTGAACTCAACGGGTTCCCGGTCCGCTACGGTGACGAGGTGACGGTCAGCTTCGAGGACCAGGCACTCAACGTGACGGTTAACATGGGGGCGGATGGCGGGATTGAGCCCTTCAGTAAACGTTTCACCGGCGACGAGATGGCTGTACAGACCAGCTTCACGCTGGCGGAATGTTTCTTCGAGCTGGCCAAGAAACACCGCAAGATGGATCAGGAGAGCCTGGCCCGGCGGGAAATGGCCCAGGCCCAGAAGCTGCTTTCCGAGGCGATCGCGAGTCATACGGACAACGCGATGCGGGCGCATGCCGAGTATCTGCTCGGTAACCTATCGCAGGAGTATGCGGATTTGTCCAAGAATGAGGCGGCGAAACTACCGATGTACCAGGAAGCGCTGGCACGGTTCTCGAAAATCCCGGTTGATTATCCGGAAACAGAATTTGCCTCGAAGGCGCAGTTCAAGACGGCCCTGGTTTATGAAAAAATGGGCGAGATGGAGATCGCGGTCGAGGAATACGTGAAGCTGGCCTACAAATATCCTGACAGCGAGCACATTCCTGAGGTGATGTCACGTCTGGGCGGCTACTTCCAGCAGAAGGGGCAGACCTTCAAGGAACAGGCGGATGCCTTGCGTGACAAGACCGATGTGCAATCGCAGGCTGAAGTGATCCGGCTGGACGAGTCATCTTATCCGGAATTCCTGCGTGCCGCTCGCATTTTCACGCAGTTGCAGGATCGCTTCCCGGATGATATGCTCGCCGGGTTGGCTGGGTTGCGTGCCGCCCAGAACTATATGCGGGCGCACCAGTACGACGATGCAATCAGCGGCTTCGATAAGGTCGTCGCGACTGAGGCGTACGACGGACGCGAAATCCGTTCGCAGGCCATGTATTGGAGCGGGTTGAGTTATGAACGTAAGGCCGCCCTGATGTCCGAGGACAATTGGAAGGGACGGGGGCAGGCGATTAATGCGGCTTATGAGATTTATCGGCGCGTGACGTTTGACTTCCCGGATAGCAAGTGGGCCAAGTTGGCCCGTGGGCGTCTGGCGGATCCGGTCTTCGGGCGCATTATTGAAGAGGAAAAGCTGGCACGCGAGCGGATGCTGGACGGATTGAAGGAGCAGCGCAAGAAACGACGCTGAAAGGCAGGCGAGGTTGACGGGACTTGAGAAACAATTACTGGAAAGTGAATGTGGGGATACACCGCCGCGGTTGTGCATCCGCAGTCGTACGCGCGTTGACGCCGGTCGCTGGTGGCGGCGCACGCCGCTGTGGGTCTGCGTGACGGATTCGGCCCTGGTTCTGCAGGCGCTGGCACGACGTAAATTTATTGCGCAAGTGCCCCTTGTGGATTGCCGTGCGAGTCGCTATTGTGCAGAGACTGGTGAGCTGGTGCTGGCCCCGGTGGATGGCAGCGTGGCGTTCCCGCGCATCCGCGTGACCCCGCGCGAGGCACTGTCAGTATTGCGATTGATTGGCGTGGAAGGTTTGTAGCCACCGCCAGAGCGTGGAGTGGTGGAATGGTGTAAAAATAGATGGTTGGATTCAGTCTAAAGTCTATAGTCCAAAGTCTATAGCCTGAACACAGGGAGGAAACGGTTATGTTGGAGCAACTTCTCAAGGGCGGGCCGATGATGATCCCGCTGATGGCCTGCAGTCTGATCAGTCTGGCGGTGGTCTATGACCGCTGGGTGGCGTTTTCGGCCAACCGCAAGGTGGACACGAAATCGTTGCGTGCCAAGGTGCAGGCGGCCCTGCGCGCGAATGACCACGCGGCAGCCATTGCGGCGTGCGAGGCCTCTGGCGGGCCGATTGCCTCGGTGCTTCTGGCCGGGCTGCGCACTTACGTGCAGTTGTGCGGCAAGAACGAGAACCCCGAGACGATGCGTCTGGTGGTCGGGCAGGTGATGGAGGACTACAGTGCCCAGGCGCTGAGCATCGTCAACAAGCGTATGGACGTGCTGACCACGGTCGGTACCGCCGCGCCGCTGCTGGGCATGACCGGTACGGTCACCGGTATGATCGCCTCGTTCGCGGGATTGGCGGCGGCCGGCAGCATGGGCGGGGGCGGGGCCGTGGCCGATGGTATCGCCGAGGCGCTGGTCACGACCGCGGTTGGCCTGATCATCGCCCTGATGGCGGTGATTCCCCAGAGCGTATTCAACCGCTGGAGCGATGAGATCGAACTGCAGATCGAGGAAGCCACCGCGGAAGTGGTGGAGTTTATTTTAACGCACCATTGATCCGGCCGATCCGACTGATCCGTCCGATCGGACCGATCGGACCGATCGGTCCGATCAACCCGATCCTGGGAACGCACGCATGAGAAAGAAGTACAGCAAGGAAAAGAAGCACCGCGATGGGGAGATCCCGACCGGGTCGTTCTCGGACATCGCGTTCCTGCTGATTATCTACTTCCTGGTGGCGACCACGCTGATGAAGGTCAAGACCATCACCGCGGATCTGCCCTCGGGGGAGAAGGCGGCGCAGGCGCAGTCGGAGAAGACGCCGATTGTGAACCTGCGCGGAGCCGAGATCTTCTTCAACGACAAGCCGCTCAGCATCGCGGAGCTAGAGGCGCGCTTGGCGGCTCTTGAGCTGGCCGGCAAGGAGCCGTCGCAGCGGATCATCATGCTCGAGTCCGCCCGCGGCACGCCCTACGAG
>CAZOXS010000228.1:0-2513 GCA_964583785.1 uncultured Victivallales bacterium | reverse complement strand
CCCGAATGGCAGGATAAAATTACTGAAGTTTTTACCCTTTGTGCCACGCAGGGCGTTGCATACGATGAGGAAATGGAGATATTGACCGCTACCGGAAAACGGGTTTGGGTGCGTACCATTGGAGAAGCTGTGCGAGATGCGGACGGGAAGATTTATAAAGTACAGGGCGCCTTTCAGGATATTTCGTTTAGAAAACAAGCCGAAAAAGAACTCAAAATCAGCGAAGCCAGGTACAAGGCTATTTTTGAATCTACCGGAACAGCCACTTTGATTGTTGATGAGGATACCACCATTTTAATGGCAAACGAAGAATGTTACGAAATGTTTGGGTATAGAGCGGATAAACTTACAGGGCAGAAATGGACCAATTATGTTGCTGAGGAGAGTTTACAGGAAATGCTCAAAAATCATCAGCTCCGGCGCCAAAACCCTGGTAAGGCGCCTAACCGCTATGAAGCAATACTGCTGAACAACAAGGGTGAAAAACGCGACGCTGTTTTAAATATCAACATGATTCCCGGAACCAAACAAAGCGTGGTTTCCATGCTCGATATTACCGAACGCAAACAGGCTGAAAAAGAGCTTCAAAAAAACAAAAGCAACCTTGAAGAATATTTTGAAAATGATATTTCTGCAGATTATGTGGTTTCCGTTTCGGGCGAAATCTTTAGCTGCAATCCAACGTTTTTAAGTTTATTTGGTTTTGAAAAAAAATCAGATACTGAAAAATTTGATATTACCAGGCTTTACAAAAATTCGGAAGACAGGACACAAATAATCCGACTGATTAAAAAACAAAGGAGAGTCGAAAACTATGAAGTGGAATTTGTTTCGAAAGAAGGAAAAACCATTTATACACTGATAAATGCTATCGGTATTTTTGGCAACAACAATAAACTCGAAAAAATCAGGGGATATATTGTTGATATTACCGAACAAAAAAACATCGAAAAGGAATTGGTCAAGTTCAAATTAAGCATCGAGCGTTCTTTTGAAGCAATTTTTATGACAGATGTTGAGGGGCGTATCACTTTTGTAAATCCTGCATTCGAAAAATTATATGGCTATACAAGTGATGAATATATGGGGAAAACGCCAAGGATTTTAAAGTCAGGAATTTATCATGATGATGTTTACAAAGATTTTTGGAATACATTACTATCAAAAAATGCAGTTTCAGGTGAGATAATCAATAAAACAAAAGAAGGTTTGTTGCTTACAATAGATGGATACAATACATCAATATTGGATTCACAGGGAAAAATCTCCGGTTTTATTGGCGTTCACAGAGATATTACCAAGCTTAAAAAACAGGAAGAAGAATTAATAAAAAGCGAAGAAAAATACCGATTATTATTCGCCAACAACCCCCAGCCCATGTGGATTTACGACCTCGAAACGCTTGCATTTCTGGAAGTAAACCAGGCAGCCATAAACCACTATGGGTATTCACAGGAAGAATTTCTTTCCATGACATTAAAAGATATCCGTCCGCTTGAAGACATTCCTGCCTTGATGGATGATATTAAAAATACACGTTTGGAATATAATACTGCCGGAGAATGGAGGCACATTAAAAAGAACGGTGAAATCATCGACGTGGAAATTATATCGCATTCGGTAATCTTTAACAACCGGAATGCACGGCATGTTCTGATTAACGACATTACAGAACGTAAAAGAGCTCAGTTTGAATATCAAACCATGATTAAAACTTCAAGAGATGGTTTCTGGATTGTTGATACCCTTACCGGAAAATTTATTGATGTAAACCAGGGCTACTGCGAAATGATTGGATTTTCGCGCGAAGAGTTGCTTCAAATGATCATCAGGGACCTTGAAGCATTTGAAACCCAGGAAGAAACAAGGCAACACATTGAATTAATAATAGAGAAAGGATTTGATTCGTTTGAAACGAAACATAAAACCAAATCAGGAAAAATCATTGATATTGAAGCTAGTGTTACCTACATTTTGTTGGGTACCGAACAATTCTTTGTATTTGTAAAAGATATATCAGAACGTAAACGTGCAGAAAATGAAATATTATAATTATCTCAGAGCGTGGAACAGAGCCCAGCTTCATTTATTGTTACCGATTTGAATGGGAATATGGAATATGTTAATCAAAAAACTCTGGAGATTACCGGCTACACAAAAGAAGAATTAATCGGCAAAAATCCCCGGGTATTTAATTCAGGCGAAAAACCGAAAGAAGAATATCAGCAGCTTTGGTCCGTAATTTTATCGGGCAAGGAGTGGTATGGCAAATTCCACAACAAAAAGAAAAACGGCGAACTCTACTGGGAATCTGCATCCATTTCGCCCATACTTAACGATAAGCAGGAAATAATCAATTACGTGGCCATAAAGGAAGATATTACAGAACGAAAACGCCTGGAAGATGCGCAGAAACTAATGCTTGAAATTTCACAGCTTGCAACCAAAAATACTACACTCACTTCCTTTCTTGCAGAAGTACACCAAAAAATTAAACAGATTATCCGTGCCGA
>CAZOXS010000227.1:0-53311 GCA_964583785.1 uncultured Victivallales bacterium | reverse complement strand
CCGAAATGGTCGTTGGTTCCCAAAATATTGCCTGAACTCTGAACCCCTGAACACTGAACACTTACAACGCTTGGAATTGGCGATACGCCATGCTATATTATCGACTCATTTACTCAAACAATTTGCGATTAAGGAGCTAATCTCTTCGAGGCATTTCAGAAAGGTGGCACGGGAATGGCAGGCGCGTACGATCATTTGACGGCGGAGAGCCGGCGCAAGGTGGATCAACTACTGGCGGACGCAGTGGCCAATGGCGGGCTGGCACCGTTGGATATCGAGGCGTTCTGGCGTGATCAGGCCCTGGCGAAGGCCGATCCGTTCGGTGCCGACATTCCGCAGGTGCCGCTGGGGGCGATCTGCAACTGGGAATGCGTCTTTGCCGAGCTGGGGATCGAGCAGGACTGGTGGCGCTTCGACCATGACAAGGCCTGGGCCTTGGACATCAGTCGCCAGTACAACGACAAGGCCGAGACCATTGTCGGCAAGCGGTTGTTGTCGGAGAATCCACCCGCCGATCCCGGCATGCAATGGCCGCCGATCAAGGCGTTGCACGACATCTTCGAGGCGAGGAATGTCTGGGAGGGCGACCAGAACGGGAGCTGGTGGCTCAAGCAATCCGCCAGCACCACGGAGGAACTCGCCGCCCTGCTCGATCGCGTGGAGGCCCGTCTGGAGAACCTGCGCGAGTTCATGCTGCCGGAGAACTGGGTGTCGGAGAAAGCCCGCCTGACGGCACTCGGCAAGAAGGTTCCCCTGTACCGGGGACAGCGCGGCCCATGCACCTTCGCCTGCTCGATCTTCGGTCCTGAGAATCTGCTGTTCCTGGCGTACGACGATCCCGACTTGTTCGCCCGGTTCAGTGATGTGCTGGGACGCGCGATTCTGGGGCGTGCGCGGGTGCTGGACGAGGAATCAGGCTTGGCTCCGGATGCGCTGCCGAGGGGATGGCAATGGAACGATGACAATTGCTGCCTGTTCACGCCGGACATGTATGCGGCCTTCGCGATGCCGATTCATCGGGCTGTCTTCGGTGCCTATGCACCAGATCCGGAAAACCGCCGCTATCAGCACAGCGATTCAGACATGGCGCATCTGTTGCCGCTACTGGCTGAAGTCGATTTAAGGGGCACCAACTTCGGGCCGACGCTGACTGTGGCGGAAATCCGTCAGTATTGTCCGAATGCCGTGATCGACGGCCAGCTTGCGCCCTTTACGTACAGCCGTAACGAGGAGGCCAATATGGTGGCCGAGTTCCTGCGCGACTTTGATCAAGCCCGGGAGGCGCGGGGGTTGAACTTCAGCACCGCCGGCTCGATCAACAATGGCAGCCGGCTAAGCGGCATGCGCCTGCTGATGGCCGCCATCCAGCGCTACGGGCGGTATTGAGCCGTTTTCGCGACAGAAAAGCGATTTTTGATTTGTAATCCGCAGGCGTTTTATGACAGCCTTTGATAAATCAGTTAATGTTGCACAACATCAAAAGGAAAATGGCATGGCACGCACAACGAAATCCAATGTGAGAATCGGCATTGTGGGTATTGGAAACATGGGGTCGGGTCACTCGAAATTGTTTCTGGAGAACAAGGTCCCCGGCGCCACGCTGGCCGCGGTCTGCGATATCAACCCGGAGCGCTTCGAAAAATTCCCCGACGTCCCCCATTACACGAATTCCGATACGATGCTGCGCGAGGCCAAGCTCGATGCCGTGGTGGTCGCGACGCCGCACTACGACCACACGACGATCGGTATTGCCGCGCTCAAGGCGGGGCTGCACGTGCTGGTGGAAAAACCGATTTCCGTACACAAGGCCGATGCGCAGCGGTTGATCGATACCAAGCGCAAGAAAAACCAGGTTTTCGCCGCCATGTTCAACCAGCGGACCGATCCACGCTATCGCTGGCTGAAGCAGCACATCGACAGCGGTGACTTCGGTCGGATCAACCGCATCAACTGGATTATCACCAATTGGTTCCGCAGCCAGACCTACTATGATCATGGCGACTGGCGGGCGACGTGGGAAGGCGAGGGCGGCGGCGTGCTGCTCAACCAGTGCCCGCACCAGCTCGATCTCTGGCAGTGGCTCTTCGGGATGCCGGCCAGCATGCGTGCGTTCTGCCAGCGCGGCCGCTTCCACGACATCGAGGTGGAGGACGACGTGACCGCCTACATGGAATACGCAAATGGTACCAACGGCGTATTCATCACCACCACCGGTGAGGCGCCGGGAACCAACCGGCTGGAGATCGCGGCTGAGAATGGACGGATTGTGGTCGAGGGTGACTCGATCAATATTATTCGCAACATGGTTCCTGCTTCGGAATTCTGCAAGACCACGGAGAAACCATTCGCGACTCCCGAACGCTACACGGAAACGATCACATTCAAGGGCGGCGGCGAGCAGCATCTGGGCATCTTCAAGAACTTTGTGGCGGCGATCAAGGGCGAAGCCGAACTGATCTCCCCGGCGGTCGAGGGGATCCATTCGGTCGAGCTGGCCAACGCGATGATCCTTTCCGGCCAGCAGGGCAAGACGGTCGAGCTGCCGCTCAGTGCCGCTGCCTACGAGAAGAACCTCAAAGCGCTGATCAAGAATTCGACCTTCAAGAAGAAGGCTCCGGCCGCCAAGACCGTTGTGGCGGATATGAGCAGCTCGTTCTAGAGGAGCAATTCTGATGTCAAAAGATGGAATGAACTATGCGCCCGACATGTCGGGCAATCAGGTGGTGGTCAAACCGGGCGAATTCGTGTTTGCCGCCTCGCATTTCGACCATGGTCACATCTATGGCCAGATCGAGGGGCTGGCCAGTGCCGGTGGCGTGCTCAAGGCGATCTACGAGCCGGACGCCAAGCGGCTTGCGGGTATGCTCAAGGCGCATCCGCAGGCCAAGGTTGTGAGCGATTTCCGCGAGATCCTGGATGATCCTGAGGTGCAACTTGTCACCTCCGCCGCGATTCCGAACCTGCGTTGCGGGGTCGGTCTGCAGGTGATGGATGCCGGCAAGGATTACCTGACGGACAAGTCGCCATTCACCACCCTCGATCAGCTTGCCGCCGTGCGGGCCAAAGTGGAGGAAACCGGCAGGAAGTACATGGTGTGTTATTCCGAGCGGCTAGGCAGTGAGGCGGGCTGGCATGCTGGCGAGCTGCTACGTGAAGGGGTTATCGGGCGTGTGCTGCAGGTATTGAATCTCGCCCCGCATAATCTGACGCCGGAAAGACGTCCGGAGTGGTTCTTCAAGAAGGAATGCTATGGCGGTATCCTGACCGACATTGGTTCGCACCAGTTCGAGCAGTTCCTGACCTATGCCGGGGCGACCGACGGGACCGTCAATTTCGCGCGGGTTGACAACATCGGGAATCCCGGCGCGCCGGAGCTCGAGGATTTCGGCGAGGCCTCGCTGACGCTTGATACCGGTGCTTCGGCCTACTGCCGCCTTGACTGGTTCAACCCGAAGGGATCCAAGGTCTGGGGCGATGGGCGCACGTTCGTGCTCGGGACCAAGGGTTATATGGAGATCCGCAAGTACATCGATCTGCTACACAGTCCGGTAGGCAACCGCATCCTGCTGGTCAACGACGAGGATTCGGTCGAGATCGAATGCCAGGGCAAGGTGGGCTTCCCGTATTTCGGCAAGCTGATCCTTGACTGCCTGAACCGCAGCGAGAACGCCATGACGCAGGCGCATGCCTTCAAGGCGGCCGAGCTATCGATGCTGGCGCAGCAACTCGCGGATCAGAAGCGGCAGTAAAGAGGATACGCTTGAACGGATTTTTGTAGCCCAGGTGCGCCGCCACTGAGGCAGCGGGGATGTGTGTGCGGTTACGCGAATTCCCGTGCGTACGCCGATCAACCGTTCACTTACAACACGGAAGCCGCGCTCGCGGCGCGAGCGGGCTACACGAGGTTGAGATTCAATTCCGGGCTTGTTTCCAGGGCTTCCTTGTTGCCGGTCATGCCGCTGATGTCGGTCGGGTATTGCCCGTTGAAGCAGGCGCAGCAGAAGTGCTCGGCCTTGGCGAAGGGCTTGAACAGCGCCTCCAGACTGAGGTAGCCGAGGGAGTCGGCCTCGATAAACCGGCAGACTTCATCGATACTCATGTCGCCTGCGATCAGCTCCTTGCTGGTCGGGAAGTCGATGCCGTAGAAGCAGGGGTGCTTGATCGGGGGGCAGGAGATGCGCATGTGCACTTCGGCGGCACCGGCCTGGCGCAGGAGCTGAACGCGGCGGAGGGCGGTGTTGCCGCGCACGATCGAGTCGTCGACCACGATAACCCGCTTGCCGCAGATGACTTCCGGCAGCACGGCCAGCTTCAGGTCCACGCTGGAGACGCGGTCTTTCTGCTGCGGCATGATGAAGGTACGTCCGATATAGTGATTGCGGATGAAGCCGTATTCGAGCGGGATGCCGCTTTCGATTGAATAGCCCAGCGCGGCGGAGTTGCCGCTGTCGGGCACAGCGACCACGACATCGGCCTCAACGGGATGTTCCTTGGCCAGTTGACGCCCGTAGTCCACCCGCACGGCGTGTACGTTCTTGCCGAAAACGCGGCTGTCGGGGCGTGCGAAGTAAATCATCTCGAAAATGCAATTGGCCGAGCCGCGTTCCGGGGCTTCGGCAAAGAAGTTGCTGTGCATGCCCGATTCGTCGAAGACCACCAGTTCGCCCGGTTCGACATCGCGCAGGAACACGGCCCCGATCTGGTCGAGTGCGCAGGTCTCACTGGCCACGGCGTAGCCGTCGCCCAGTTTACCGATTGAGAGGGGGCGGAATCCGTAGCGGTCGCGCGCGGCCATCATACAGTTGCGCGTCATCAGCAGGAAACAGAACGAGCCCTCCAGTTCGGCCAATGCACGGCATACCCGGCGTGGGCGCATCCGGTACATGGGGTCCGCCAGCAGATGGATCAGCACCTCGCTGTCGGTGCTGGTCTGGAAAATGGCGCCCGCCTCCTGGTACATCTTGCGTAGCCGGGCGGCATTGACCAGATTCCCGTTATGCGCGACCGCCCAGATCCCGTCGACGCATTCGGCGATCAGCGGCTGGACGTTCTGGATGCGGGAGGAGCCGGTGGTCGAGTAGCGGACATGGCCGATCCCAAGATGCCCCGGCAGGCGGCTCCAGTCATTGCCATGGAAGACCTCGCTCACCAGGCCAAGCCCCTTTACGGAATGCACGCGGGCCCCGTCGCCCGTGGCGATGCCGGCACCCTCCTGACCACGATGCTGGAGCGAGAAAAGACCTTGATAGAGCGTGGCACCGATGTTCTCGACGCCATACACGCCGCATACGCCGCAAAACTCACGGGGCGTGTCGTTGTCCGCCATTTCCGGAAAACATTCAGAATTCATGAGAATTCCCCTGTCTGAAAAGTGGGTTAATGGTGCGGTAAAGCAGGAACGCTACCACGTTGGTCCACCCGCTGCAATCCACAAAATAGACAATCTTTTGTTGACCCCATGCTTTGCAAGGTTGCTGCGGTATGCTAATATCCGAAGTATGACGCTTGAAGAAAAACTGGCGATCCTGACCGATGCCGCGAAATACGATGCGTCCTGCGCGTCGAGCGGCAGCAACCGCAAGGGCGCGAAAACCGGATCGACGTCCACCTCCGGCATCTGTCATAGCTGGTCGAGCGACGGGCGCTGCGTCTCGCTGCTCAAGATCCTGCTCTCGAATGTCTGCCTTTACGATTGCGCCTACTGCATCAACCGTCGCGGGAACGATCGTCCGCGCGCCACGTTCAGCGTCGCGGAAGTGGTGACGCTGACGATGGATTTCTACCGGCGCAACTACATCGAAGGCCTGTTCCTGAGCTCGGCGGTCTTTGGCGAGCCTGACCGCGTGATGGACCGGATGGTCGCCATCGCTCGCCGGTTGCGCCAGGAGGAGGGCTTCGGCGGCTATATCCATCTGAAGGCCATTCCGGGTGCCAGTCTGGAGCTGATGCGCCAGGCGGGGCTTTATGCCGACCGGGTGAGCGTCAATATCGAGCTGCCGTCGGAGGCGTCGCTCAAGCAGCTGGCGCCGGAAAAGACCAAGGCCGATATCATCACCCCGATGGCTTTCCTGGGAACAAGCATCCGTGAAAGCCGGGCCGAACGCCGCCGCGACCGGCGGGCACCCGCGTTCGCTCCCGGTGGGCAAAGCACGCAGCTCATTGTCGGCGCCAGCCCGGAGTCGGACCTACAGATCGTGCGGCTGGGCGAGTCGCTCTACCAGCACTACGACCTCAGCCGCGTCTACTACTCGGCGTTTATCCCGGTCAACCGCTACGACAGCCGGCTCCAGCCGGTCGAGATGCCGCCGCTGCTGCGCGAGCACCGTCTTTACCAAGCCGACTGGCTGCTGCGCAACTACGGCTACCGGGCCGATGAACTGCTCTCCGAGGCGCAGCCCGACCTGGACATCGTGCTCGATCCCAAGGCGATGTGGGCGATCCGCAACTATCATTTCTTTCCGGTCGACATCAACCGTGCCGAATATGCCCATATTCTGCGCGTGCCGGGAATCGGTGTGACCTCCGCCCGCCGGATTGTCAGCGCCCGCCGCTTCCAGAAGCTCTGCCTGGCCGATCTACAGAAGCTTGGGGTTGTGCTCAAGCGGGCGGCTTTCTTCATCACGGCGGCGGGGCGCTCGCCGGGATTCCGCCGGCAAAGCGTCGAAAGCGTACGCCGGGTACTCACCAAGGAGGCGCAGCCCGCCAATGCCGAGCAACTTACATTCGCGTTCTGATTTGCCACCGGTGGAATGGGTGCATGATGGCAGTTCTACCGGCTGCCTGTGTGCCGTGGCCGAGGCCTACAAACGGCTCGAGCAGCCGCCGGTCCGGTTCACGCGGGCGAATGCGGTGCGCGACCTCTTTGCCGATGCCCGCGAAACGGTTGAGTCTGATCCCGCGCGTGCCGAGCGGTTTCTCAATTACATTACCGCCAAGGCGTCACGCGATGTGGTCCACACCCTGCTGCGGGCATTGACGGCCATGCCGGACGGGCTGGAACCGCATCTGCTGGGCTATGCTCGCAAAGCGGTGCTGCATGGGGCGTGCATCGTGCAAGCGCATGCGGATCCGGACGTGATCTTCGTCCATCGCCACGCCCGTAAAGTATCGCTGGAGATCCACCGGTTCAAGGGATTGCTACGGTTCCAGGAGTTCAAGTCAGGCCGCTTCATCGCCCTCTACGAGCCGGACTACGACATCACCCTGCCGCTGGCGTTTCACTTCCGCCGCCGACTGGCTAGTCAACGCTGGGTGATTCTCGATTGCCGTCGGCAGCAGGCCGCCACCTGGGATGGGAAGCGACTGAATGCCGAAAACCCGGACGGCGACCTGCTCACCGGCACGCTGCTCACTCAGTGCCTGGCGGATGACGAGCCGTCGGCCGCCGAGGCCCGCAGCCAGATGTTATGGAAGACGTTCCATCGCACCGTGGCCATCGAGACCCGCACCAACCCCGCCCTGCAGCGCCAGTTCATGCCCGCCCGCTACTGGAAGCATCTCACGGAGATGGATGAAACCGCATGATCAATAAATTCTCATCGTCCGCTGACAAGATCGCCTTGTTCCGCAGCATTTTCCGCGGTCGCGAGGATGTGTATCCGCAGCGTTTCGAGAGTCGCAAGACCGGGAAATCCGGTTACAGTCCGGCCTGTGCGAATGAGTGGGTGCGGGATGTGTGCGACAAGCGGCGCGTGAAATGCGCGGAGTGTCCGAACCGACGGTTGCTGCCCGTCTCCGATGTCGTCATCGGGCAGCACCTTCGCGGCGAGGATGCCGCCGGGCGGGACTTTACCGCCGGTGTTTATCCGATGCTGCTGGATGAGACCTGCTGGTTTCTGGCGATGGATTTTGACAAGGAGGCCTGGATCGACGACGTGAGAGTCGTCCGGGAGACCTGCCGTCAGATGCAGCTTCCGGCATCCGTCGAACGCTCGCGTTCCGGTAACGGCGCGCACCTGTGGCTCTTTTTCAAGGAGCCGGTCCCGGCGGTCCTGGCCAGGAAGCTCGGCGCGCATATCCTGACGGTAACCATGGAGTGCCGGCCGGAAACCGGACTCGATTCGTATGACCGCTTTTTCCCCAATCAGGACACCTTGCCAAAAGGCGGATTTGGAAACCTGATCGCGCTCCCCATGCAGAAGAAGCCGCGCCAGTCCGGAAACAGCGTGTTCCTGGATGAAGCCCTGAACCCCTATGACGACCAATGGGCGTATCTGGCGGGCGTCGGGCGACTGAGTCGGTCCGAGATTGAGTCGGTGGTCACCGAAGCCGAGCGGCATCAGGACGTTACCGGGGTTCGTTATCCGATCAGTGATGACGAGCATGCCGTCGCTCCTTGGGGCGCATCGCCTTCGCGGCGAACAACCGATCCGCCCATCGCAGGGTCTTTGCCAAAATCCCTTGATATTACGCTCGGCAACCAGATTTATGTTCCGAAAGAAGCATTGCCTCCCGGTCTGCGCAATCGGCTCATCCGGCTGGCGGCCTTCCAGAACCCGGAGTTCTACAAGGCCCAGGCGATGCGCTTTCCGACCTTTGACAAACCGCGCATTATTGCCTGTGCGGAAGATTTGAAACAGTATATCGGATTGCCGCGTGGCTGCCTGGACGAACTGCTGGCGCTGTTGACGACACAGCGCATAAAGCCGCGAATTCATGATGAGCGCTTTCAAGGCTTGGATGGCGAGTTTGTCTTCCATGGCCGGTTGCGCCCGGAGCAGCAGCTCGCGGCGGATTCCTTGCTGAGGCATGACACGGGCGTGCTGTCGGCAACGACGGCATTCGGCAAGACCGTGATTGCCGCGTGGTTGATCGCCCAGCGGGGCGTCAACACGCTGATCCTGGTGCATCGCAAGCAATTGCTGGAGCAATGGATTGAGCGGCTGTCCACCTTTCTTGAAATCCCCGCAAAGGCTATTGGCCGGATCGGCGGCGGCAGGAAAAAGGCAACCGGGATCCTCGATGTGGCACTCATACAAAGCCTGGTTCGGCAGGGAGTCGTTGATGATCGGGTTGGCGGATTCGGGCATCTGGTTGTTGATGAATGCCATCATCTATCCGCCAGCAGCTTCGAACAGGTGGCCCGTCAGGCGAAAGCGCGTTATGTGACCGGTCTTTCCGCCACCGTGACACGCAAGGACGGTCATCATCCGATCATTTTCATGCAATGCGGTCCGATCCGGTATCGCGTGAATGCGAAGGCGCAGGCCGCCGCCAGGCCGTTCACGCACAGCGTGATTGTCAGACCGACGGCCTTTCGGTTGCATCAAGACACGGGCGGTGACAAGCGTCAGGCGTTTCAGGCGCTTTACGCCGCCTTGATTGCCGACAAGAGCCGTAATGAGCAGATCTGCGCAGATGTGATCGCGGCGGTCAAGGAAGGGCGTTCGCCGGTCGTGCTAACCGAGCGAACGGAGCATCTTGCCATCTTGTCGGAGCGTCTATCGTCGGCAATTCCAAACCTGCTGGTTCTGCAAGGCGGCATGAAGCCCAAATCCTTCCGGGAGGTGATCGCCCGGCTGGCCGCTATTCCCGAGGACGAGGGACGCGTGCTGCTGGCCACGGGAAGCTATCTGGGCGAGGGGTTCGACGATGCGCGGCTGGATACCCTGTTCCTGACGCTCCCCATCTCCTGGCGCGGGACCATCGCGCAATATGCCGGACGGCTGCACCGGTTGCACGACCTCAAGCGTGAAGTGCGGATTTATGACTATGCGGATTTGAACGAACCGATGCTGGCGCGGATGTTTGATCGGCGTTGCAAGGGGTACGACGGGATTGGTTATCAGATCCTGCTGCCGGCCAGTGCGGTCCCAGGCTGGCCCGTTGAAGTGCCGCTGCCGGTTGATCCGGAATGGAAGCGGGATTATGCGGCCACGGTGCAGCGGTTGATCCGCGACGGGGTTGATACGGATCTGGGCAACCTGTTTGTTCATGCCACGCGTAAGCTGCAGGCAGATGCCGAGGGGGAAGATCGGGCACGCAGCGCGACAGAGGCGTTCCTGTTCCGACGTCTGGAGACGCTTCCGGGAACCGCTGGAAAATTCCGGCTGAACGATCTGCTGCCAATCCCCTTTACCGACCGCAGCCGGATGGAAGTTGATTTATGTTGCCGAACCGCCCGGCTGGCCATCGAGATTGACGGTCCGCAGCATTTGTCTGATCCCGACGCTTACCGGCGCGACCGGCGCAAGGATGCGCTGCTACAGGAAAACGGCTATTTTGTCCTGCGCTTCCTGGCCGAGGATATCGGCACGCATCTGGATGCCGTGCTGGATGCTATTCTGCGGGTGCTGGCGCACTGCGGGCGGCGAATTTGAGCATGTACAAGAAGCAGATCCTTTATCAGCAGGAGGGAAAACGGCTGATCTCGGTCTATCCGAAAGATCTGCCGGTCTTGGGTTCCCTGATGAAATCGAAGCTACGCCTGTTTGGCTTTATCCCTGCAACGTCCTGCTAGGGCGGGGCGGTTTCGGGGACCGGATTCGGTTTCGGCGGGGCGATGTGCAGGTGGGCCTTCAGGCCCGCGCCCTCGTGCACGATCAGGCGCGGCGCATGCAGTGTGCCGCGGAACATACCGGTCGGATGCAGAATGGCGCGTTCCGACGGGCGCGCATCGGCCTGGAGTTCGCCGTGGATATCGAGCGAGCGACAGCGCAGGGGCTCGTCGAAGGTCAGCTTTGCATCCTCGATGATCACGAGCCGTTGCTTGCCGAGCTTGTCGATCTCGACTTGTGCGCCGCTGTCGAGTTCGAGGTGGCGCGTCGGTTCCAGGCGCGTGTTTCGGCAGATACCAGCCACGCGGATATCCATGGCCACGATGCTGGAGGACGTGACCGTCGCCCCGCTATTGATGTAGACGCGACCGACCGTTTTCAGGTTTCCGCTCCAGGCCCCGTCGATGTGCTTGTCCCCGGTCTCGAGCTGGGTCCTACACTTCGGGCAGATGACCTTGTCGAGCCGACCAGTCACCACGAAGGCATAGCCGCAGGAGTAGCAGATCAGCTCATGGCGGGTTGGCAGGGCGGTATGCCCGAAGCCGGCCGGCTTCGGCGGCGCGGCCGCGCCCTCGTCGAGGGCAGACTCCTCCGGCGGCTTCGCTCGGGGCGAGGCTTTACCGTCTAAACGGCGAAGCGCCTGCACCGAGGAATACCCGTCTATCATCCCATTATGATCAGGACGCGGCATGGCCAGCTCCGGAATCGGTTTCCGGCTGTCGTGGATACGGCAGCCCGGACGGAACGGATTGCGCGGTCGACGAGACGACCGCACGCGGACGGCTGGCTAGCGGCGGAAGATACCCTTGCCCTGGGGTTCGGGCGGCGTCTCCTTCACCGGCTCGTCTTCGTCATCCAGATCAGCCACCACCGGCTGCCTTGGCTCCTGCGGCTTCGAGCCACCCGCGCCGCCCGGATTGACCTCGACCTTGCCGACAAACGTCACGCCGTCCTCGACCGTCAGGCGGCGGGCACGGATATCGCCGTGCAGCTTGGCGGTCGATTTGAGTTCGATCTTGTCCTTGGCGGTGATGTTGCCGTTGACCTGTCCCATGATCGAGACCGTCTCGACCGACAGGTTCCCCTTGACGGAGCAACTGGAACCGATCTGCGCCTGGCTAGCGCAGGTCAGGTCGCCGTTAAGCTTGCCGTTGATCTGGATCCCGCTTTCGCATTTGATGTTCCCGGTGATCTCGACATCCTCACCGATGGTGGTGCGGACCGCGTCCTGTGGACTCATGGCGTCTCTCCTTTTGTTATGTGGCTGTTAATGTGCGAAAACGGGAATCCGGCCGCCACGCGGGCGGTGGCGTACCGGATCACGGGTAATTGGCGGGCCGGTTCATGCCGGTGGTTTCATCAAGACCGAAGAGCAGGTTCATGTTCTGCAGGGCGGAACCGGCTTGACCTTTCAGCAGGTTATCGATGTAGGAGACCACCCTCAGGCGGTTCGTGCGTTCATCGACGCTGACCACCAGGTTGCAGAAGTTGGTGCCGCGCACATGCATCGAGCCGACGGGGGCCACGCTTTCGAGCACGCGCACAAACGGCGAGTCCGCGTAGAAGGCCTGGTAGCGCTCGAGCACTTCCGCCTCGCTCATACTTTCGCTGAGCGTGCCGTAGAGGGTCGACATGATCCCGCGGCAGACCGGTACCACCTGGGCGGTGAAGGTGATCTTCAGGTCGTCGATACCGGCCTGTAGGCCGAGCTCGCGTTCGACTTCGCAGACGTGCTGGTGCCCCGATAACCGGTAGGCATTCATCTGCTCGTAGCGCGCCGGGTAGTGGAAGGAGGCGTTGAGTTTCTTGCCGGCGCCCGAGACTCCGGTCTTGCAATCGCAGATAATGCTGTCGGGGCGAATCAGGTGCTCCTTCATGGCCGGGGCAAGCCCCAGGATGCAACTGACGGCAAAGCAGCCGGGGTTGCCGACCAGTGCTTGCGAGGGGTTGATCTCGGCGCGGTGCAGTTCGGCCAGGCCGTAGACTGATTGTGGTAGCAGTTCGGGACTGGCGTGCTCGGGATCCAGGCCGATGCGGCGGGCGTAGGCGGCGTAGGCCTCGGGCGTGTTGAAACGGAAATCGCCGCTGTAATCGATTACCTTGCGGCCGGCGGCCAGTTCGGCGGCGGCCAGCTTCATGCCGACGCGGTCCGGCGTGGACATGAACGTCACGTCGAAATCGCCCTCGGCCTGGTCGACCGAGAGAATCGGCAGATCGCAGAAGCCCTTGAGATGCGGGTACATATCGCTGATGGGGGAACCCACGCTTTCCACCGCCACCAAGGCCCCGATGGTAACTCCTGGGTGCTGCATCAACAGTTCGATGATGCCGACTCCGCCGTAGCCACTGGCACCGATGATTTTTGCCCGAATCATGATTCATTCCTTCTGCTTGAGATCGACCGCTGGAAACCGTCGCAACTATGCACCGCTCCGCGTTTTATTGTCAAGTTTTCCGGCTCGCTCGAAACCGGCGGCATCGGGCATGGTGCTACGGCTAGCGGATGATGAGGACAAAACCGGGCCGCACAATCTGCTGTCCCGCGTTCAGGCTGCCGCGGGAATGCTCGACCGGTCCCGTCCAGGTGAAGTCGGTCCAGGTCTGGCTCTTGCCGATCAACTGGAGTGTTTGGCCAATCGGATTGTCATCGGGCTGCGCCACTCCGATATCAGCGGCAAACCAACCGCCGGCGGGGCCGTCGGTTAATGCGAAACCGCCTTCATACGAAAGGATTTGCAAGATATTGGTGCCGCTACTGTTCTCCTGGACCAGAGCCATCCCGTCGGGCGCACCATTTTGAATGCCTGCGAGGTCGAACCAGACCGCACCGAAACCGTTGCCTTCGTCATCAATCGTACCGGTTAGATTCAGGACAGGCGTGTAATACGAGCCGTCGCCGCCGTTGTATAAATAGACCTTGTGTCCCGTGAGGTCGTAGCCGGCCGGCCCGGCAATCTCGACGCCCTCGTTGGTGTCGCCCCCGCTATTGTCGTAGTGGAATTCGTTGATCCAGATCCTGCCCGGCACCAAGGGGTGAAGGACGCTGGTTTCGGTGACGCGCGCATTATCGATCCGGTGGTTCTTGTTGGCCAGTGTGGTTCGCATACGGACGTTAATGACCACGCCGGTGCCGGATAGGCAAGGCTGTCTGGCGGTGATCCATGTGCTTCCGTATTCACCCGAGAGAAAACCGTTCTCGGCAAACATAATTTCGCCACCCCCATCAAGACGGTAGTATACCCCGATCCAGTCGTTTGATGTCATGGTGGTTGCTGATGCCTCCTGCAACTGTAGGCTCAGATCCACCGGTCCGGCGGACGAGATATCGATGCTTTCGGATTGCCAGACGCATTCGCCGCCGAGGCGATAGCTCTCGAAGTATTCCTTCAGGGTTGCATTTGTCGCCACCATCAGATACGCATTGGTCGGGAACTCGGCATGTATCGAGACGGACCACTTCGAGATATCCGTCATATTCGTGACCGGCCCCGCCGTGATACCCTTGCCGGTCTGGCCGGTGAAATCCTCCTCCCAGATGATGTCCTGGGCGGTAGCGATATGGGAAGCGGTCGCGATCACGAGCCAGATGCAAAAAAACCTATTCATACCTGCCCTTGTATGGTGTGCATATTCGGAACGTATGATCGCCGCGTCATGCCGTCGCGTCATGCCGTCGCGTTTGTATAAGGAACGATCGCATGGTATCGTGATAAGGATTGGTCTACAACTCTTTTTATCCCTCTTTTTCCAATGGGTTGTCACGCACGATTCGAATGTTTATGCTCGCCTTTAGGGATTCCGGCCTTTAGATTAGTGCCACATGGAGTTTGATAGCGATGCCGGAAAAACACAAATTCTCTTCGACGATGCGCATTGACCTGACGGCTGATGTGGACGAGCGCAGCGAGACGGCGACCGGTCCTTCCGGGCAAGGATCGCCTGCGCCTGCCGACGCGACGGTTGCCGAGCAGTGCGAAATCGTCGGCAGCGCCGATTTCCGGGAGCTGCTCCAGAGCGTCTACGATGCCGCCATCATTACCAACCTGGAAGGGCGCGTCGTCCGCAGCAACCGCCGCGCCGAGCAGTTCTTCCAGTACGTGGTCAGCCAGTTCGCCAACCTCCAGATCACCGACCTGCTTTCGGGATCGGACGAGGCCCTGATGTCCACCATCCGCGACAGCCTCCAGGACGATCGTTATATCCTGATCCAGGCCTATTGCACGCGTGCTGACAAGAGCGTCTTCCCGGCGGAAGTCTCCGTGAATATGCTGCGTATCACCGATCATGATTACCTCAGTTTCTTTATTCGCGACGTCACCCTGCGCAAGGAGGCCGAGGAGCGCCTGCGCACCGGGCATGCGGCCATCCAGAACTCGGGCAACGGGATTGCCGTGACCGACGAGGAAGCTACGCTGGAGTACAGCAATCCGGCGATGTGCGCCCTGCTGGGTATCGTGGAAGGCCAGAAGCCGCCGCCGCAGATCACCTCGTTCCTTTGTGACCCGCGGTTGGGCAGCACCATCCGCAAGACGACGTCGCAGGGCGAGCCCTGGAGCGGCGAGCTGGAGATGCTTTGCGCGGACGGAACCACGATGTTCGTGCAGGCCTCGGTAGCACCGAACATCGATGCGGAGGGTGATGTGGTCGGCATGGTCTGGTCGCTGCTGGATATCAGCGACCAGAAACGCATCCATCACGAGCTGGTTGAGCACAACGCCCAGCTTGCCGAGGATCTCAACCTGGCCAAGGAATTCCAGTTGGCCTTCATCCAGCGCGAGTACCCGACATTCCCGCCCGGTGTTGAACCCGCCGAGTCGGCCATGGAATTAGGTCATGTCTACATCCCCAGTGGGGCCGTCGGTGGCGACTTCTTCGAGATCTTCGCTGTGTCCATGAGCCGGGTGGGTATCTTTATCTCGGATGTCATGGGTCATGGCGTGCGGTCCGCGCTGATCGTGGCCACGATCCGCGGGCTGATCGAGGAGCTCGGGCCCTTCCGCTACGATCCGGCCGCCTTTCTCTCGCACATGAACACGGACTTAAGTCGTGTCGTCAACCACCCCGGGCAGACCATGTTCGCCACGGCCTTCTACATGGTTCTGGATATCACCACCGGAGAGGTCGTGTATGCCAGTGCCGGCCATCCGCTGCCCGTCCTGTTGCAGAACGCCCAGGCGGCCGCGCTGGAGCACGACGCCAGCATTGTCGACCCGGCGCTGGGCCTTTTCCCCTCCACGGAATATCACCAGCAGATGGCGCACATGGATCCCGACGACGCGATTGTCTTCTTCACCGACGGGATCGTCGAGGCCGAGAACGCGGATACGGATAGCTTCGATACCGCCCGTCTCGGAGAAAGCCTCTGCCGGCATGCCGCGAGGGATGTCACCGGCATGCTGGAAGCCCTGGTCGGTGATGTACAGGCGTTTTCCGGTCGCAAACGCTTTGACGACGATGTCTGTCTCGTCGGCATGAAGTTGCGCAAGCTGCTGGATAAACGCGACGCCTGACAACCCTCTCTCTTGACCCCGTACTTGTCCACAGCGGCGCGTGTGGCTGATTCCGTGAAAGGTATTGGGCTTTGGCCGGCTATCTGGTATAAGCTTGTGATGGGAGCGTGGTGATATGCGGATTGATATTGAGAAGCAGGCGGGTGTTTCCGACGGGCCGCCCCTGGCGGGGCTGATCCAGTCCGCCATTGACCGGGTGCATGATGCCGGCGGGGGCGTCGTGCGGCTGCAGCCGGGGCTTTATCCGATCACGACGCTGTTCATGCGTTCCGGGGTCGAGTTGCAACTGCTGCGTGGCTGCTGTCTGTGGGCCTGGCACAAGATCGACGACTATCCTGATAAGCCGCTTCCCGTCGTCTATCAGTATCGGCCCCGGGCCAATCTGATTGCGGCGATCGATTGCCGGGATGTGGCGATTACCGGCGATGGGGTGATTGACGGCAATGATCTTGCCTTCTGGGATCCGTGCGAATCCAGACATGAGCGACCCTATGGCATCTTTCGCTACAAGGTGCGTGGCTCCCTGCAGAGTCGGCCGAGTCCGTTGGTGCAGATCGTGCGGTGCCGCGATGTCCGGCTGGAACGCTTCCACGTGCAGTCCGCGCCGGGCTGGACCGTGCATGTGTACGACTGCGATCATGTCTCCGTCTCGGGCTTGACGATTCGCGGCCATCGCTTCGGGCCGCATACCGATGGGATCGGGATCAATGGCAGCCGCAACGTGCGCATTATGCACTGCGATGTCGACACGGGGGATGACGCCATCATCATCAAGTCCACCGACCCCGGGATGGATTGTCGTAGTATCACCGTGACCAACTGCATCGTGGCCTCCAATTGTGCCGGACTGGGCCTGGGGGCGGATGTCTACGGCAGCATCTCGGATGTCATTTTCAGCAATTGCATCGTCAAGAAGGCCTTGCGCATGATCCAGGTTGAAATGTGGTTCCCGGGGCAGGTGCAGCGGGCCATTTTCAGCGGCATCACGGGGCGTACCTTTCCCGACGAGGATGTGGAGAACGAGCGGCCGATCTACGTGGACATACAGGAGCAACGGCGCCCCGGCGGCGCACTGGGTTCGGTGCAGGACATGCTGTTCCGGGATATCTATTGCGAGAGCCGGGGACGGATCATGCTGACCGCCCAGGATGGTGCCGTGATCGACGGCCTGACGATTGACAATGCGGTGATCACGGTACCCGAGATCGAGGATCCGGTGGAGACCGTTCCGCGCTCCACCAGCCTGCAGCTATCGAACTTCAACCCGCACACCCGGGCTTGCCGGGCGGCTGTGGTGGCGGACAATGTGCGGCGGCTCACGCTGCGCGATATCGAGTACCGCTGGCCGGGGAACCCCGGCATCGCGATGCACGCCCTGTGTTTGCGTAACGTTTCCGATTTTATCGAGACTTGCCCGCGGCTTTGCGCCTCCCGGCCGGACACCGCCCGTATCCTCTCGCTGTAGCAGACCCCTTCGGTCGCCGTGCTGGAACTCGGCTGTGTTGCCGGGCTTTTCAGTTGGCCAAAAGGACGACGAGGAGCTGGGCGCAGAGGATGCGCAGGAACATGGCGGTGGCGTAGACCGTGGCGAAGACTAGGGCGGGTGCGTTGGAGCCGCCGGATTGGATGGCGAACGCCAAGGCGGGCGGATCGGTCATCGCGCCGGCGGTCAGGCCGCAGATCGACAGGTAGTTCTCCTTGAACCAGAGTCGAGCGAGCGTGATGATGATCGCGGGCGGGGCGAGCGTGATCAACGCGCCGGCAGCCATCCAGTGCCAGCCTTCGCCCGTGGTGATTGTCTCGACAAACCGTCCGCCAGCGGTCAGCCCCACCACGGCCAGGAATAAGCTGATGCCGATTTCGCGCACGGTGTGGTTGGTGCCGGGGTGCATCTCCCAGTTGATCGGTCCGATCCGTCGGATCCGACCGAGGACCAGCGCGACCAGCAGCGGTCCGCCAGCCAGACCGAGTCGCAGCGGCGTCGGAACGCCCGGTATGGGGATGGGAATCGAGCCGACAACCAGCCCCAGGCCGATCCCCAGGAAGAGGGGCGCCACACCGGCATGTGCCGGTTGCGTTTCCATGGTTCCGCCTGCGTCGGCGGGGATGCTGCAGCCGATGGGGTTCGGGGCGGTTGCGTGGCTGAATTTTTCACGATGCACCTGCTGTTCATAGGCGAGGTTGATGCGCAGCAGGCGGCGGGCAAGTGTCATCGTGAGAATCACGCCGAGGATGCCAAACGGGTAGGTGATGGCATAGGCCATGGCGGGAAGTTCGAGAATCTCCGGCCGGCCGGGGTAGACGGCTTCCAGTGCCTGCTGGGCAGCGGCCAGGCCGGGCGTATTGGTGACTGCTCCGGACATGATGCCGGCGATGGCGGCGATG
Source organism: uncultured Victivallales bacterium (assembly GCA_964583785.1). GTDB lineage: Bacteria > Verrucomicrobiota > Kiritimatiellia > UBA8416 > UBA8416 > UBA8416. The sequence goes on along the minus strand of CAZOXS010000227.1, from coordinate 34,920 downwards.
TGCATGCCGGTCGCCAGCCAGATGCCCACGGCGCAGCCGAAGCCCAGCAAGACCAGCGCTGTCGCGAGCAGGTTCAGGCGCAGGCCGTGCCGGCGGAAGGAGGCGAAGAAAACCGGGCCGATCTCGATGCCGATGGTGTAGACGAAGAGCATCAGGCCGAGATCGCGGACAAAATGGAGAACCTCGCCGTTGGCGGTGCCAAGCTGCAAATGACCGAAAAGCAGTCCGGCGAACATCACCCCGCCGACACCGAAGGATACCCCTGCCACCTTCAGTTTGCCGAAGGCCGCCCCGATGGCGATGACGGCGGCGAGGAGGATAACCGTATTGACGGTGACGGTCCGCAGGAGCAGTTCAGATAACCATGCCATTAGAAGTGCAGGTTGATACCGGCGGAACCGCTAGCCGTCTCGAAGTATTCAACACGGAAGTCGATCGCGAAGGAATCCGTGAAGAAAATCTCGAGGCCGCCCACCACGCCGGTGTCGTTCTTGGCGCTGAAGTCATCGCTGCGGATATAGGAGAAGGCCGGTCCGAGGTAGAGGGCAATACTTTCGGGCGTGTATTCCTTGTTGCCGGTGGTATGGTTGATGATCGAGAGGGTCAGTGCCCCGGAAAACTCAGCCCATTCGAGGGTCTCGCTGCCGAAGTTGGCCTCCGTGTTCAGGATCTGGAGTCCGAGATTGAGGCGGAAGGTGTCTTCCATCGGTATCGGCTCGCGCAGGAAGTGGTTCAGCAGGTTGATGCTGAGGCCGCCGCCGTAGATGGCTTCGCCATCGGCCTCGCCCATGCCCGGGATCTCGGCCGTGTTCTGGCCAGCCATTCCATAGACGTTCAACCATTTGAGTAGGCTGATACCGAGATACCCCGTGACACGCGTGGAATTCATCTCGCTTTCAACCGGTGAATTCTCGAACTTGATCTCGCGATTGGCCTCGCCGCCGTAGACGCCGGCGGTAATGCGTGAGAGTACTGGATCCTTGAACAGGTAGTCCATGCCGTCATTACTACGCCCGACCGGCGCAGCAATCAGGGGGGACGCGGTGATCAGAATCGTGGCGGTGGCAACAGCGGCGGTCAGTGTTTTTTTCATAACGTCCATACTAAGGGTTGCTCTTGTCTGATTTCAAGCTTATATTAAACGCGAGTTTTATAGACGGGAGGAAGTCGAATGACAAGAGTTTTCTTGGTGGCGATGGTGTGTGGGCTGCTGGGCGGGTGTTTTCCGCAGGAGGCGCCGCCGCAGCTGGATATCTACCGTTCAATGGCGGATGCACGGCAGGCAAGCGAGGCGTTTCATCTGGATTTGTCCAATGCAGGGCTGACGGCATTGCCCGGCGGACTCGGTGGATTGGGGAATATGGCGCGCCTTTCGCTGCGCGGCAATACGCTGGGCGTGATCGGCGAGGAGATCGGTGAGCTGAGCACCCTGCCTTGGATGGATCTGGGACATGCCGGTGTCACAGCGTTGGGTCCGGCAGTCAGTCGTCTCGAGGCGCTGCACACGCTTTATCTGGCGGATAACGCGCTGGTGGAGCTGCCGGTGGCCATCGGGGAGCTGGCCACCCTGCGCTACCTGAATCTCGACCGCAACCGTCTGGCGGCGCTGCCGCCGACGATCGGCAACCTGACGGCTTTGAAGTGGCTGCGCCTGAACGGGAATGCGATCGCGGCGCTGCCGGATTCGGTCTGTCAACTGGCGTCGCTCGAGCGGTTGTATCTGCGGGATAACCGGCTGACGGCCCTGCCGGCGGCGATCGGGGAGCTGGCCTTGCTGCGCAGCCTGCTGCTGACCGGCAATCCGATACCGGCAGACGAGCAGGAGCGCATCCGGGCGGCGTTGCCGGATTGCACGGTCGAGTTTTAGCCAAAAAAGCACACAACGAATAAAATGCGCATGAAGTCACTGGCAAGCCAACCGCCCACTGGGTGGGCAAAAACGGGTGGGTAACTTATTTGTAGCCCAGTCGCGCCGCGACTGAGGAAGCGGGATGCGCGTGTGGTTACGCAAATCACTGTGCTTGCGCCAGCCAACCGTTCGCTTACAACACTGCCAGCCGCACTCGCGGCGCGAGTGGGCTACAGGGGATCAGTGAACGAGAACGGCGACGAGAACGGCAAACGAGTTGGCATTTGAATCGTAACCCGTTCTCGTCGCCGATCTCGTAATCCGAAATAGGCAGGCAATAGTAGTGTCCAAAGAGAGACAAAATGGCCAAGTTATAGGTAGGTGCAAGGAGAGAAAATGGCGACATACGAGAAGATCAAGGTTCCGGCGGCGGGTCGGGCGATCACGATGGTGGATGGGAAGCTACAGGTGCCGGATTTCCCGGTTATCCCTTACATCGAAGGGGATGGCATCGGGGCAGACATCACGGCGGCGGCGATGATCGTCTGGAACGCAGCGGTCGAGAAGGCTTATGGTGGTAAGCGTCGCATCGAGTGGATGGAGGTCTATGCCGGCGAGAAGGCCGTGGCGACCTACGGTGACAATGTCTGGCTACCGACGGAGACACTGGAGGCGATCCGCACGTACCTGGTCTCGATCAAGGGACCGTTGACCACACCGGTCGGCGGCGGTATCCGCTCGCTGAACGTGGCGTTGCGCCAGGAACTGGACCTGTACGTCTGCCTGCGGCCCGTGCGCTGGTTCGAGGGGGTCCCCTCGCCGGTCAAGCGGCCGGATCTGACCGATATGGTCATCTTCCGCGAGAATTCCGAGGATATCTATGCCGGCATCGAGTGGGAAAGCGGCAGCGAGGGGGCGAAACAGGTCATCGCGTTCCTGCTACGGGAGATGGGGGTCACGAAGATCCGCTTCCCCGAGACCAGCGGGATCGGGATCAAGACCGCCTCGCGCGAGGGAACCGAGCGGCTGGTCAAGGCGGCGCTCGAGTATGCCATCGAGAATGGGCGACCGTCGCTGACGATTGTCCACAAGGGTAACATCATGAAGTTCACCGAGGGCGCGTTCCGGGATTGGGGCTACGCGACGGCGGTGAAGTATTTCGGGGCCGCACCACTCGACGGCGGGCCCTGGCATGTGATCAAGGGGCTGCCGGGCGGGCGCGAGCTGATCATCAAGGATATGATTGCCGATGCCTTCCTGCAACAGATCTTAATCAGCCCCGCCGATTTTGATGTCATCGCGACGATGAATTTGAATGGTGACTATATTTCAGATGCGCTAGCGGCCTGCGTGGGAGGCATTGGGATCTCTCCCGGTGCCAACATCAATTACGACAGCGGCATTGCTATTTTTGAGGCGACGCATGGTACGGCACCGGATTTGGTGAACCAAGACAAGGCCAACCCCGGCTCGTTGATTCTGTCTGGTGAAATGATGCTTCGATTCATGGGCTGGCACGAGGCAGCGGACCTCGTGCTCGAGGGCATGAACCGCACGATTGGCCAGAAAACCGTCACCTACGACTTCGCCCGGCAGATGGATGGGGCGACCGAGGTGGCCTGCAGCGCCTTCGGCAACGCGGTGGCCGCCGCCATCAGCCGCGGATAGGGCGAAAAAAAAGAGCGACAAAAGATGAAAAAGATGTTGACAGTTGAAAATCCGATGGTAGGTTAGTGGTCGCATTTTTTCATAAAGTTTCAGGTTTGGGTAAGGCGAGATCAGGGGGGCGGGGTCGCAAATCATGCAGGACGGAGTGCTGCCGGAGTGAACGGACGCACTGCGGTCTTGTTGTTTGTTGCCGGCGGATTCGGGATCGAGGCCCATGTAGCTCAGTTGGCAGAGCACGTCCTTGGTAAGGACGAGGTCAGCGGTTCGATCCCGCTCATGGGCTCCAAATGCTGGGATTATTGACGAGGACAGGAACAAACACAGGTCGCGTTAAGCGCAGGTATCGCAAAACAAGGTAAGGATAACGGAGGAGACATCATGGCCAAGGAGAAATTCGACAGGACAAAGCCGCACGTGAACGTCGGTACGATCGGGCACGTTGACCACGGCAAGACCACGCTGACCGCGGCACTGACCAAGGTCCAGGCGCTCAAGGGGTTGAGCCAGTTCATTGCGTACGACGAAGTGGCGAAAGCCTCGGAATCGCAGGGTCGTCGCGACTCCACCAAGATTCTGACGATCGCCACCTCGCATGTGGAGTATTCCAGCGAGAAGCGCCACTACGCGCACGTCGATTGCCCCGGCCATGCCGACTATGTCAAGAACATGATCACGGGTGCCGCGCAGATGGACGGTGCGATCGTGGTTTGCAGCGCGGCTGATGGCCCGATGCCCCAGACCCGCGAGCACATCCTGCTGGCCCGCCAGGTGGGTGTACCGGCGATCGTGGTGTTTCTTAACAAGGTCGATCTGGTCGATGACGAGGAGCTGCTGGAGCTGGTCGAGCTGGAGCTGCGCGAGCTGCTCTCGAAGTACGACTTCCCGGGCGATGATATCCCGATCGTGCGCGGCGACGCCCTGTCGGCTACCCATGCCAACGCGGCGGATGACCCGGCCTGTGAGTGCATCACGAACCTGATCAACGCGTTGGACGAGTACATTCCCGAGCCCGTGCGAGCCACGGACATGCCGTTCCTGATGCCGATCGAGGACGTGTTCTCGATCGAGGGACGCGGCACGGTGGTGACCGGCCGTATCGAGCGCGGTGTGATCAAGGTCGGCGAGGAGGTTGAGATTGTAGGCATCCATCCGACCGTCAAGACGACAGCGACGGGGGTGGAAATGTTCCGCAAGCTGCTTGATCAGGGCGAGGCGGGCGACAACGTCGGTGTGCTGCTGCGCGGCACGAAGAAGGACGATGTCGAGCGCGGCCAGGTGCTGGCCAAGCCCGGTTCGATCACGCCGCACACGGAGTTCGAGTGCGAGGTCTACGTCCTGAGCAAGGACGAGGGTGGCCGTCACACGCCGTTCTTCAAGGGCTACCGTCCGCAGTTCTACATTCGCACGACGGATGTGACCGGAGACATCACGCTCGACGAGGGCGTGGAAATGGTGATGCCGGGTGACAACGTGCACATGAACGTGAAACTGATCCAGCCGGTGGCGCTGGAAGAGAAGATGCGCTTCGCGATCCGCGAGGGTGGCCGCACGGTCGGGGCCGGCACGGTGGCGAAGATCCTGAAGTAAGTATAAGAAATCCTTGATGTTATATGCCCCGCCGCATGAGAACACTGCGGCGGGGCTGTACTGTCAATACCGGGGTGGTATGCGATGCCGAGAGAACTGATCACGTTAGCCTGCACGGAATGCAAGCGGCGCAACTACACGACGACGAAGAACAAGACCAATACACCGGGACGCCTGGAGCTGGTCAAGTTCTGCCGATTTGATAAGAAACGGACCCCGCATCGCGAGATCAAGTAGGGGTTGCCAGTCGATTTGCCGACGTTACAGGCCAGTAGCTCAATTTGGCAGAGCACCGGTCTCCAAAACCGGGGGTTGGGGGTTCGATTCCCTCCTGGCCTGCCAGGCGGTATGATAATGAAACGCCTGGCGGGAGACTTGGGTTGTGAAGGGTGGTTCGATTTGAAAAACGAGATATCTACGGAAAAGCCGTTACTCAAGCGCATTACGCGGTTTGTCGAGGAAACGGTCCTGGAAGTCAAACGCTCGACATGGCCGGACCGGCGGACGTTGGTGATGCATACGGTGATTGTCATTGCCGGTGTCTTCGCGCTGGGGATTTATGTTGGTCTCAGTGATAAGATCGTGGCTGTTTTTCTGCGGTTATTGGTGCCGCAAGGCTAAAAGAGGCGAACATGAATAAGCAGTGGTTTGTGATACACACGCTCACGGGGCAGGAAGCCAAGGTGCAGGAAGGCATCAAGCGGCGTCTCCAGCTGGAAGAGGTCGGGGATCTGCTCGGGGAAGTCATTATCCCGACCGAGAAGGTCTCGGAGGTCCGTCGCGGGGTGAAGACGACGACGACGCGCAAGTTCTTTCCCGGTTATGTGCTGGTGAACATGGCGCTCTATGATGATGAGCGCAACATGATCGAGCGTGCCTGGACCTTCATCAAGGAGACGACCGGCGTGATCGGCTTTGTCGGCGGCGAGAAACCGGTGCCGTTGATGCCGTCGGAAGTTGACAGTATCCTGAATCAGGTCGAAGAGAAGAGGGAAAAGGTCGCCCCGAAAGTCGCCTTCGAGGCAGGCGAGACGATCAAGATCACGGATGGTCCCTTCCTCAACTTCAACGGGGTGGTGGAAGAGGTTGATCCGGGCCGCGGCAAGCTGAAGGTCTCGGTCGCGATTTTCGGGCGGTCCGCGCCGGTGGAACTGGAATACTGGCAGGTTGAGCACGTGTAGGCACTGCCGGCGTTGATGCTGCGGGCCCTTATTAACGATAACAGAGAGCGAGGAGAAAGATGGCAAAGAAAGTCATCGGTCAGATCAAGTTGCAGATTCCGGCGGGGGCGGCCAATCCGGCACCGCCAGTGGGGCCTGCGCTCGGTCAGCATGGTGTGAACATCATGGAATTCTGCAAGACATTCAACGCACGCACCCAGGAAAAGGCGGGGCTGGTGATCCCGGTTGTGATCTCGGTCTACGCGGACCGCTCCTTCACCTTCATCACCAAGAGCCCACCGGCGGCCTCGCTGCTGAAGCGGGCGGCCGGGCTGGCCAAGGGGTCCGCTGTGCCGCATCGCGACAAGGTCGGCACGGTGACGCGCGAGCAAGTGTTGGAGATCGTGCGTACCAAAATGGCGGACATCAACGCCAACGATGAAGAGGCGGGGATGCGGATCATCGAGGGTACCGCCCGCAGCATGGGGATCGAGATCAGCGGCTGATTTTTTCTGGACGGGAGTCCGCCGGCGGGGCCGTGAGTGCGGCTTTTTGTGACAGGTGGACGTTGACCGGGGTTTTCGGCAAAGTCGTGAAGACCTCACTAGCAGGAAGGTAAGAGCATGCCCAAGCATGGCAAGAAATATCGCGGGATCAAGGCGAAGGCGCCGAAGGCCGTGATGGAATTATCGGAGGCGGTTGCGTTTCTCAAGGAGAATCCGGCGGCCTCGTTCGACGAGACGGTTGAGCTCTGTTTCAAGATGGGTATCGACCCGAAGAAATCGGAAAACGCGATCCGCAGCACCTGTTCCTTGCCGCATGGCACGGGCAAAAACGTTCGGGTGCTTGTTTTCGCGGCCGGGGCGGCGGCGGATGCCGCGCGTGCGGCCGGTGCCGAATTTGTCGGCAACGAGGACATGATCGAGAAGGTCAAGGCTGGCTTCACCGATTTCGACGTGGCGATCGCGACGCCCGAGGCGATGCTGGAGGTGCGCAAGCTGGGCCGCGTGCTGGGACCGCGCGGGTTGATGCCGAATCCCAAGACCGGCACGGTCAGCGATGACACGGCGGCCGCAGTGCAGGCGGCCAAGGGTGGCCGGGTTGAGTTCCGCATGGACAAGAACGGCAATATCAATGCCCCGGCGGGCAAACTCTCGTTTGACGCCGACAAGCTGGTGGAGAATATCACGAGCATCATCAGCTCGGTGCGGTCGGCTAAGCCGTCGGGTGCCAAGGGTATTTACATCAAGACCTGTTCGATCGCCTCCACGATGGGGGTTGGTCTGCGCGTGAATGTCAGAGACTAGAGCAGCGGAGAATTTCAATGAGACCTGAAAAAGAAGCAATTGTAAAAGAGATCGCGGAAGCGGTTTCGGGTTCGGAGTATCTGCTGCTGGCCGATTTCAGCGGTATGAAGGTGTCTACGTTCACCGGCCTGCGCGAGAAGCTGGCCGAAGCCGATGCGCACCTTACGGTCGTGAAGAACACATACCTGGGTGTGGTGCTGGGCGAGGAGCGTCGCGCCAAGCTCGCGTCTGTGCTGACGGGCAAGACGGCCATGGTGACAGGGACGGGTGATGTGACGGCGGTGGCCAAGGTGCTGGCCTCCTTCATCAAAGAGAACAAGATGCCGGTTTTAAAGGGTGGAAGCCTCAACACCCAGTTGCTGACTGCTGCCGATATCGAGGCGATGGCCACTGTGCCGCCGCGCGAGGTTCTGCTGGGTCAGCTTGTTGGTACCGTGCAGGCACCGATGACGCAATTGGTTGGCGTCATGAACGCAAAGGTGTCGAGCCTGGTGTATGTGTTAGCAGCCATTGAAGAGAAAAAGAAAAACGCCGCCTGATTGACGGTGCAAAAAAGGAGAACGGTTATGTCGGATATCGTAGTTGAAGGCAAGATGGCGGAATTTATCGATTGGATCGAGGGCATCAGCGTGCTGGAGCTTTCCAAGCTCGTCAAGGCACTCGAGGAGCGCCTGGGCGTGACGGCGGCGGCCCCGATGGCGATGATGGCGGCGGGTCCGGCGGCGGGTCCGGCGGAAGAGGTCGAGGAGAAGACCGAGTTCGACGTGATCCTCAAGGATGCCGGCGACAAGAAGATCGGCGTCATCAAGGAAGTCCGTGCGATCACGGGTCTGGGCCTGAAGGATTCGAAGGATCTGGTTGAAGGTGCGCCGAAGACGGTCAAGGAAGGCGTCTCGAAGAAGGAAGCCGAAGAGATGAAGGCCCAGCTTGAAGCCGCTGGTGCTGTTGTCGAGATCAAATAGCAGCACATCGGCAGCATCGGTTCCCCCCCCCCGGATTCGGTAGACTTTGAATAAACAGCGAGGTGCCTTTGTGGTAGATAGAACAAACTTTGGAAATCTGCGAGAGATTATTGATCCCCCGAACCTGATCGAGGTGCAGACCCGTTCTTACCGGGAATTCCTGCAGCGCGATGTTGCGGAAGGGGATCGTAAAGCGCAAGGGCTGCAGGGGATATTCAAGGAAGTATTTCCGATCGAGAGCTATGACGGACGTTATGTGCTTGATTTCGCGAAATACGAGCTTTCCGAACCGAAACTGGACCCGGTGGAGTGCGTGTATGAGGGGCAGACCTATGCTGCCCCTCTACACGTCACGTTCCGTTTGAAGGATGGGGACTCGGTGGTCGAGGATGTCGTCTTCATGGGCGATGTGCCCTTGATGACCGAGACCGGTGCCTTCGTGGTGAATGGCGCGGAGCGGGTGGTGGTTAGTCAGTTGCACCGTTCGCCGGGCATCTGCAGCGAGCGGTCGGTCCATGCGAACGGGGCGATGCTTTATTCGATCCGGGTTATTCCGGACCGTGGTTCCTGGATCGAAATCCAGTTTGACACGTCGGACCTGATCTGGATCTACATGGACCGCAAACGCCGCCGCCGCAAGTTCCTGGCGACCACGTTTCTGCGGGCGCTGGGATACGGTACGGACGAGGAGATCCTCGGGCTGTACTACGATTTTGCAGATATCAAGATCACCAGCCGCATGCGCGAGGATGACCTGCTCAACAAGGTGTTCAAGGACGATATCATCGACCTGGATTCCAAGACGGTACTGGCACGCAAGTACGAGCCATTGACCGAGGCGGCGATCAAGCAGATCCGCGATGCCGGGATCACGGCGGTGTCCGTGGTGGATGTGTCGTGGGATGAAGGACTGATGCTCAAGAGCCTGAAGGCTGATCCGATGCACACGTCTGACGATGCACTCAAGGATATTTATCACAAGCTGCGTCCCGGCGATCCGGCGACCCCGTCGAACGCCCGGCAGCTTCTGCGGCGGTTGTTCTTTGATCCGCGCCGCTATGACCTTGGGCGGGTAGGCCGCTACAAGATCAACCAGAAACTCGGTCTGGATACCGAGATCGACAATGACATGCGCGTTCTGGACGAGCGCGATGTGATCGAGGCCCTGCGGCATCTGATCAATGTGCGCCGCGGGTCCGAGAATGTCGATGATATCGATCATCTCGGCAGCCGTCGTGTCCGCACGATCGGCGAGCTGATGGAGAACCAGTGCCGTATGGGGCTGGCCCGCACGGAGCGTTTGATCCGCGAGCGGATGACGCTCTTCGACCCGACGACGGGAACGCTATCGCCGCAGCGGCTGGTCAATTCGAAGTCGCTCTCGGCGGTGGTGCAGGACTTCTTCGGGCGCAGCCAGCTTAGCCAGTTCATGGACCAGACCAACCCGCTTTCCGAGCTGGCGCACAAGCGTCGTCTCAGCGCGTTGGGACCGGGCGGCCTGAGCCGCGAGCGTGCCGGGTTCGAGGTTCGCGACGTTCATAGCAGTCATTACGGGCGCATCTGTCCGATCGAGACGCCGGAAGGTCCGAACATCGGCCTGATCTCCTCGCTCAGTATTTATGCCCGCGTGAATGACTTCGGTTTTATCGAGAGTCCCTACCGCAAGGTCAAGGACGGCCGTGTAACCGATGAAGTAGAGTATCTCTCGGCCGACAAGGAGGAACGGTTCGTGATCGCGCAGGCGAATGCCGTGCTCGAGGCGGACGGCAAGTTCCATAATCCGTTGGTCTGGGTCCGCCACCGTGGCGACTTTTTGGAAGTCCCCGGTACGGAAATCGACTACATGGACGTGTCGCCCAAGCAGGTCATCAGTATCGCGGCGGGACTGATCCCGTTCCTTGAGCATGACGATGCCAATCGCGCGTTGATGGGGGCGAACATGATGCGGCAGGCCGTGCCGCTGCTGCGGGTGGAACGCCCGTTCGTGGCGACGGGGCTGGAGGAGCGCGCGGCGCGTGACTCGCACGTCATGGTCCTGGCGGAACGGGCCGGTACGGTTGCTTATGTCTCGGCCACGCGCATTGTGGTTTCCGATGATGGCAGCATGCCGACCAAGCGTACCTCCGAAGAGTCGTGTCGTGAGTACCGCCTACAGAAATTCCGGCGTTCGAACGCGGGGACCTGCATCAACCAGAAACCGATCGTGCGGATCGGGCAGCGGGTTGAAGCCGGGGATACGCTGGCGGATGGACCGGCCACGGACCAGGGCGAGCTGGCGCTGGGCAAGAATCTGCTGGTGGCCTTCATGCCCTGGTGCGGTTACAATTTCGAGGATGCGATCCTGATCAGCCAGCGGCTGGTGCGGGAAGACACCTTCACGTCGATCCAGATCCAGGAATTCGAGGTCGGGGCGCGCGACACGAAGCTCGGCCCGGAGGAGATCACGCGGGACATCCCGAATGTCGGCGAGGAGGCGCTGCGCAACCTGGGCCCCGACGGCGTGATCCGTCCGGGTGCGGAAGTGCGCCCAGGCGACATTCTGGTCGGCAAGATCACGCCCAAGAGCGAGACCGAGCTGGCACCGGAAGAGCGCCTGCTGCGTGCCATTTTCGGCGAGAAGGCGGCAGAGGTGCGCGACACCTCGCTGACCGTGCCGAGCGGGACCTACGGCATCGTGATGGATGTCAAGGTCACGGCGCACAAGGAGGCGAAGAGTGCCGAGAGCACGCCGGCGGAACGCAAGCGCCAGCGCAAGGCGATCGAGGATGACCACAAGGCGAAGCGTCAGGAATTACAGAACGATCTGACCGAGGCGCTGAGCAATGTTCTCCTAGGCGAGAAGATCCCGCTGGACGTCCGCGATGTGGAAGCCGACGAGGTTGTGATCCCGGCCAACCGCAAGATCACCAAGACGCTGCTGCGCAAGCTGGCCGCGGTCAGCGAGCATATCGCGATCGAGAGCAGCCCGATCCAGATCAAGATCGACGCCATCATCAACGAGTACAAGCCGAAGTTCGCCGAGATCGACGAGGAGCACGAGCGCTCGCTGGAACGGCTGGAGAGTGGTGACGATCTGGATGCGGGTATCATCAAGCAGGTGAAGGTCTACATCGCGGCCAAGAAGAAGCTCTCGGTGGGTGACAAGCTGGCCGGCCGGCATGGCAACAAGGGTGTTGTGGCCCGGATCGTGCCGGATGCGGACATGCCGTTCCTGCCGGACGGGACGCCGGTCGAGGTGGTGCTCAACCCGCTGGGTGTGCCGTCGCGCATGAACCTGGGTCAGGTGTTCGAGACGCATCTGGGCGCAGCGTGCAAGATTCTTGGCATGCATGCGGCTACGCCGGTGTTTGATGGTATCAAGGAGGGCGCGATCGACGACCTGCTGGAGAAGGCCGGGTTGCCGCGCGACGGCAAGAGCGTCCTGTATGACGGGCGCACGGGCGAGCCGTTTGATCAGCGCGTCGTGGTTGGGCAGATCTATATCCTGAAGCTGCACCACTTGGTGACCGACAAGATCCACGCTCGCGCAGTGGGCCCCTACTCGCTCGTGACGCAGCAACCGCTGGGCGGCAAGGCGCAGTACGGCGGGCAGCGTCTGGGCGAAATGGAGGTCTGGGCGCTGGAGGCCTACGGGGTGGCGTTCGCGCTGCAGGAACTGCTGACGGTCAAGAGCGACGATGTCAGCGGCCGTACGCGCATCTACGAGTCCATCGTGAAGGGAACCAACACGCTGGACGCGGGGATGCCGGAATCCTTCAGTGTTCTGATCAACGAGCTTCGCGGGTTGTGCCTTGACATACAAGTCGAGGGGCAGAAGCGCAGTCGTCTGTTATAAAACGAAGCTTAAGCCGGGAGGCAACTACATTGAATCCGATTTTCAGCAAAGAGACAAGTTACCTGAACGAGTTCGGGTCCTTTGATTCGGTCGGCGTTACGCTGGCCGAGCCGGAGACCATCCGTTCCTGGAGTCGCGGCGAGGTCAAGAATCCGGAGACGATCAACTACCGCACGTACAAGCCGGAGCGCGGGGGGCTTTTCTGCGAAAAGATCTTCGGGCCCACGCGCGACTGGGAATGTAGTTGCGGCAAATACAAGCGGATCAAGCACAAGGGTGTGATCTGTGATCGTTGCGGGGTGGAAGTGACCGTGTCGCGTGTGCGCCGGGAACGTCTGGGCCACATCGAGCTGGCGGTGCCGGTCTCGCACATCTGGTTTTTCAAGTGTACGCCGAGTCGCATCGGCCTGATGCTGGACATGACGGCCAGCTCGCTTGAGCGGGTGCTTTACTACGAGGATTATGTGGTGACCGACCCCGGCGATACCCCCTTGAAAGAGAAGCAGCTTCTCAAGGAACTGGAGTATCGCGAGGCGCGCGAGAAGTACGGTGAGGAGTTTACGGCCAAGATGGGGGCTGAGGCGATACGCGACCTGCTGGTTGCGATTGACCTTCAGGCGTTGCTCGAGGAACTCGAAGAGCAGGTGCAGAAGACCAAGAGCAAGCAGACGCGCAAGAAACTTTCCAAGCGTATGAAGGTGGCTGAAGGTTTCCGCACGAGCAAGACGCGTCCGGAATGGATGATCCTTGATGTGCTGCCGGTCATCCCGCCGGATTTGCGCCCGCTGGTGCCGCTGGAAGGCGGCCGGTTCGCCACCTCGGATCTGAACGATCTTTACCGGCGCGTGATCAACCGCAACAACCGGCTGCGCAACCTGCAGCAGTTGAAGACCCCTGACGTGATTATCCGCAACGAGAAGCGGATGCTGCAGGAGGCGGTTGACGCGGTGTTCGACAATGGACGCCACGGGCGCGCGGTGACGGGGGCGGGCAACCGTCCGCTCAAGTCGCTGAGTGATATGCTGCGCGGCAAGGGTGGTCGTTTCCGCCAGAACCTGCTGGGCAAACGGGTTGACTATTCCGGCCGCTCGGTTATTGTTGTGGGCCCCGAGTTGAAGCTCAGCCAGTGCGGGTTGCCGAAGAAGATGGCCCTGACGCTGTTCGAGCCGTTCATCATCCGCCGCCTCAAGGAGATGGGCGTGGTGCATACGGTGCGCAGCGCGAAAAAGCTGATCGAGCGCCAGGCCGACGAGGTCTGGGATATCCTGGACGAGATCACGCAAGACAAGACCGTGATGCTCAACCGCGCACCGACGTTACACCGGCTCAGTATCCAGTCCTTTGAACCCGTTCTGGTCGAGGGCGAGGCGATCCAGCTCCATCCGCTGGTCTGTACGGCCTTCAACGCGGACTTCGACGGCGACCAGATGGCCGTGCATGTGCCGCTGTCGATCGAGGCGCAGTTGGAATCGCGGCTGCTGATGCTTTCGAGCAACAATATCTTCTCGCCCTCAAGCGGCGATTCGGTGATGACGCCGAGCCAGGATATTGCCCTGGGCATCTACTACATGACCACGCTTTCGCAGCGCGACAAGCTACAGGCGCACAATCGGGCGGGAAGTGGCGTGGAAACGCGCGAGCATCTGCCCATTTTCGCCGACATTGCCGAGGTCCATATGGCGCATGCCGAAGGGGCGGTCAGAACACATGACCGTATCCGCCTGCGGAATCCCGATTTCGAGCGCGATACGCAATTTGGCAATCCCGTCCCTCGTGTGATCGAGACAACCGTGGGCCGCGTCTTCTTCAACGAGGTCTGGCCGACGGAACTCGGGTTTGTCAACGAGACGGTTAACAAGAGTGTCCTTGGCAACCTGATCTGGCACTGCCACAAGCGGGCGGGCCATGAGGCCACCGTGATCGCGCTGGACAACCTGAAGCGGACCGGCTTCGAGCAGGCGACGCTGGCGGGTGTTTCGATCGGTATGGTCGATATGATCATTCCGCCCGAGAAACCGGAGATTCTTTCCGAGGCGCGTGCACAGGTCCAGGCGGTGGATGAGCAGTATCGTCAGGGTGTGATCACCGACGGGGAACGCTATAACAAGATTGTTGATATCTGGACGCATGCGACCGAGGAGATCTCGAACGCGATGTACACGGCAATCGAGGAGAACCCTGGCAGCGATGAAACCAATCCGGTGTTTATGATGGTCGATTCCAAGGCGCGCGGCAGCCGTCAGCAGATCCGGCAGCTTGCCGGTATGCGTGGTTTGATGGCCAAGCCCTCGGGCGAGATCATTGAACGGCCGATTATGGCGAACTTCCGTGAGGGCCTGAGTGTGCTGGAGTACTTCATCAGTACGCACGGTGCCCGCAAGGGCCTGGCGGATACGGCACTCAAGACGGCCGATGCCGGTTACCTGACCCGCAAGCTGGTCGACGTCTCGCAGGACGTGATCGTGGTTCAGCCTGATTGCGGCACGGTCAACGGCATCGAGATCAAGGCGATCGCCGAGGGCGACGAGGAATTGGTCGGGCTCGGAAAGCGCGTGATTGGCCGTACGGCGCTCAATGACATTGTCCACCCCGTTTCGGGTGACGTGCTGGTGCGGATGAATGAGGAAATCGACGAAATCAAGGCTGATCTGATCGAGAAAAGCGGCCTTGAATCGGTACGTATCCGCAGCGTCCTGACCTGTGAGAGTCGCGTCGGCTTGTGCGCCCTTTGCTACGGGCGCGATCTGGCAACGGGGCTACAGGCGGACATCGGCACGGCGGTCGGCATTATTGCCGCCCAGTCGATCGGCGAGCCGGGCACACAGTTGACGATGCGTACCTTCCATATCGGTGGTACCGCCAGTTCGGTGTTCAAGCAGCCCGAGGTGATTGCGAAACACAAGGGTAGCATCTGCTACCATGAACTGCGTGTGGTGCAGAACGAGGACGGTGACAGTGTCGTCCTGAACAAAAACGGGGCGATCAGTGTGCTGGATGCCTCCGGTCACGAGGTGGAGCGCTACACGCTGGGGCTTGGCACGATCGTGCTGGTGGAGGATGGCGGCTCCGTTAAGAAGGGTGTCTGCCTGGCGAAATGGGATCCCTACAGCGTTCCTGTACTAGCGGAGCAGAAGGGCCGTATCCGCTTCCATGATTTTGTCGAGAACGTCTCGGTCAAGAAGGAAGTCGATGAAGCTACCGGCATGATCGGTACCGTTATCCTTGACAGCAAGGAGAACCTGCATCCGCAGATCATTATCGAGTCCGAAATCGTGGCGGAAGGCAAGTCCGCGCCTGAGATCCTCGGCTTCTACAGTATCCCGGCCGGTGCGCATGTGGTGGCAAAAGAGGACGCCATGGTGTTGCCGGGCGCACTGCTGGCGAAGACCCCGCGCAAGGAATCCAAGACCAAGGACATCACCGGCGGTCTGCCGCGGGTGGCGGAATTGTTCGAGGCGCGAATTCCGAAGGATGCGGCGGAGATTGCCAAGATCGAGGGTATCGTCGACTTCGGGGAGAACCAGCGTGGGCGCCGCTGCCTGATCATCCGCGACGAGATGACCGGCGACACCGAGGAGCATCTGATCCCGATGGGTAAGCATATCGTCGTCT
Organism: uncultured Victivallales bacterium; assembly: GCA_964583785.1. Classification (GTDB taxonomy): domain Bacteria; phylum Verrucomicrobiota; class Kiritimatiellia; order UBA8416; family UBA8416; genus UBA8416. The sequence goes on along the minus strand of CAZOXS010000227.1, from coordinate 18,940 downwards.
TCAAGGGCGACCGCGTGCGCAAGGGGCAGCAGCTTACGGAAGGCCCCGTGGTGCCGCAGGAGATCCTGGAAGTCTGCGGCCCACAGGAGCTGCAGGAATACCTTGTCAACGAGGTACAGCAGGTGTATCGCCTGCAGGGGGTGGACATCAATGACAAGCACATCGAGGTGATCGTTCGCCAGATGCTGCGCAAGGTCAAGATCACCAATCCCGGCGACACGGAATTCCTGTGGGGCGAGCAGGTCATGCGGCAATACTTCCTGGAGGTCAACGAGAAGGCGATGGCCGAAGGCCGTCGCCCGGCCGAGGCGGCACCATCGCTGCTGGGGATCACGAAGGCCTCGCTGGAGACGGACAGCTTCATCTCGGCGGCCTCGTTCCAGGACACGACGCGCATCCTGACGGATGCCGCCACCCTGGGGCGCGTGGATCACCTGCGCGGGTTCAAGGAGAACGTGATCATGGGGCATCTGATTCCCGGCGGTACCGGGTTCCCGTTGCATCACAATATCCGTCTGGTGCAGAAGGCTGAGCCGATCGCGGAAGCGGATATGATCGATATTCAGGAGGCCGAGCGAAAATTTGATCAATTATGGGATAAATAAGTCTTGAATTCCCCATTAAAGTTTTGATAGAGTATGCGCTCGTTTGCGAAAAGTAGAGGAAACAAGGTATGCCGACGATTAATCAGTTAGTGAGAAAGGGCCGTCAGACGCCCAAGACCAAGAGCAAATCGCGTGCGCTGGTGGGGTGCCCGCAGAAGCGCGGTGTCTGCCTCCAGGTCAAGACGATGACCCCGAAGAAGCCGAACTCCGCGCTGCGCAAGGTGGCCCGTGTGCGGTTGACTTCCGGGTACGAGGTCAGTGCCTACATTGGTGGTGAAGGTCATAATCTACAGGAGCACAGCGTGGTGCTGGTGCGCGGCGGTCGCGTCAAGGATCTTCCCGGTGTGCGCTACCACGTGGTGCGTGGTGCGCTAGACAGCCTCGGGGTTGCCAAGCGTAATCGCGGTCGTTCGAAATATGGTGTGAAGCGTAAAAAGGCGAGCTGACGCTCGCGGGTGAGGTTAGAAGCGTATGGCACGGAGACGAAAAGCAGAACGGCGGCAGGTGCTTCCTGACCCGAAGTATAACAGCGAGCTGGTCGCGCGAGTGATCAACTATGTGATGCGAGCGGGCAAGAAGACCACGGCCGAACGGATTATTTACGGGGCGATGGGTCGGATCGAGGAGAAATCCTCGCAGGATCCGCTCGGTATCCTGATCAAGGCGATCGACAACATCAAACCTCGGGTTGAGGTGAAGTCGCGCCGTGTCGGTGGTGCCACCTATCAGGTACCGGTGGAGATCAGCCCGCGTCGCCAGATGGCGCTGGCGCTTCGCTGGTTGATTCAATATTCGTCTGCCCGTCGGGGAATGCCGATGGAGCAGGCAATCGCGGTCGAGTTGCAGGATGCTTATAACAATCAGGGTGCCTGCATCAAGAAGCGCGAGGACACGCATAAGATGGCGCAAGCGAATAAAGCGTTTGCGCATTATGCGTGGTAGTTGAGATTTCGTTCGTTCTTTGACATCGAGAAACAAGTACAGGTGCCGTCTTGGACAATAAGGTAAAATCCAAGGGTTCCATGGACTCCCGTCATGAGGCGGAAGGCCGGGATCGCCCTTTGTCCAATGTACGGAACATCGGTATTATCGCGCACATAGATGCGGGCAAGACCACCACTACTGAGCGCATCCTGTTCTACGCGGGTCGCGTGCACAAGCTTGGCGAAGTGCATGATGGCAACACCGTGATGGACTGGATGGAGCAGGAGAAGGAGCGTGGGATCACGATCACCAGCGCGGCGACAACGTGCTACTGGCAGGATCACCAGGTCAATATCATTGACACGCCGGGGCATGTTGATTTCACGGTCGAGGTGGAGCGATCGCTACGCGTGCTGGATGGAGCTATCGGGGTCTTCTGCGGGGTTGGGGGTGTCCAGCCGCAGTCCGAGACGGTCTGGCGGCAGGCAGAACGGTATCACGTCCCGCGGATTGCCTTCATCAACAAGCTTGACCGGATGGGGGCTGATTTTGGGCGCGTGATTACCGAGATGCGCGAGCGGCTGCACGCCAATGCGGTTGCGGCGCAGATTCCCTGGGGGCAGGAAGAAGCCTTGAAGGGGGTCGTGGATCTGGTCGAGATGAATGCGGTTGTCTTTGACGATGAGTCACAGGGCGCCATCATCCAGCGGATTGAAATACCTGATGAATTGCGCGAGGCGGCGATAGCGGCCCGCGCGGAACTTGTTGAAAAGGTTGCTGAAAAAGACGAAATCGTCTTGGAAGCCTATCTCGAGCAGGGCGACTTGTCTGCAGACGTCCTTAAAGCAGGCATCAGACGGGTTGTCGTTGCGAACGAGATGACGCCCGTGTTTTGCGGCTCTGCTCTCAAGAACAAGGGTGTGCAGCCGCTGCTGGACGCCGTGGTCCACTATCTGCCTTCGCCGCTGGATGTACCGCCGACCGAAGGCCATCATCCGAAGACAAACGCGGTGGTGCGGCGTGAGGCCGGTGATGACGGTCCGCTGAGTGCGCTGGTCTTCAAGCTTGCCAGTGATCCCTACGTGGGACGGATTGCCTATGTCCGAATCTACAGCGGGGTCCTGCGAAAAGGCCAGAACGTGTACAATCCCCGGACCCACAAGCGTGAACGCGTCATGAACCTGATGCGGGTGCATGCCAATGCGCGGGATGAAGTCGATTTCCTGTGCTCAGGTGAGATTGGCGCGATTGGCGGGTTGAAGGGCGTGACGACGGCCGATACGCTTTGCGCGGAGAATGATCCGGTTGAGCTGCTGCGGATTCGGTTCCCGGAGCCGGTCATGTTCATGGCGGTGGAGCCAAGGACGCGGGCGGACAAGGATAAGCTGGTGGCGGCGATGCAGTCGCTGGCGGACGAGGATCCGACCTGCATCGTCAAGCAGGATGCAGAGACCGGGCAAACCGTGATTAGCGGAATGGGCGAGCTGCACTTGGAGATTTTAAAGGATCGGATGCTGCGCGAGTTCAAGGTGGCGGCGAACACGGGACGGCCGATGGTCGCCTACCAGGAAACGGTGACGGGCAAGGCAAGCCGGGAGCATCTGTTCGACCGGGATCTGGGCGGGCAGCGGCATGTGGCAGGCGTTACCGTCAGTGTCTCGCCACGCGAGCGCGGCAGCGGGAATGCGATCGGTATCGAGGTGAGCACGCGCGTGCTGCCCGAGGCGTTCAGGGCCAGCGTGGAGTGCGGGCTCCAGGACGGGGCGATGACGGGGGTGCTTTCGCGCTATGCGGTGACGGATGTGGATATCCGGGTGACGGATGTTCGTTTTGATCAGGAATTTTCGACCGAGGTGGCGTTCCGGACGGCCGCGACAATGGCCTTCCGGGAGGCCGTGATGGCGGCGGGCCCGGCGATGCTAGAGCCGATTATGGCGCTGGAGATCGTCACCCCGGTTGAATACATGGGGGACGTGCTCGGGGATGTGAGCAGCCGACGCGGGAAGGTCAATGACATGATCGCGAAGGGGGAGATACAGGCGGTGCATGCAACCGTACCGCTGGCGGCATTGTTTGGGTACTCGACTGCGATACGGTCACTGACTCGCGGGCGGGCTAGTTACACAATGGAGCCGGTACAATTCGATATTGTGCCGGAGCCGTTGCAAAAAGAGTTATTGAACAAGTGAGATTGGCATGGATGGACAGCGCATACGAATTCGATTGCAGGCGTATGATCACAGTGTACTGGATCAGGCGGTAACAGACATTATCGACACGGCGAGAGGGACCGGGGCGCAAGTCGCGGGTCCGACGCCGCTGCCGACCCGGATTGAGCGGTTTACGGTGAATCGCAGCCCGCATGTGAACAAGAAATCGATGGAGCAGTTCGAGATGCGTACGCATAAACGGCTGCTGGACATAATAGAGCCGACGGCAAAGACGGTTGATGAGCTCAAGAAGCTCAACCTGCCGGCGGGGGTGGATATAACGATCAAGCTTTGAGTGAAGGTATCATGAACGGACTGATTGGAAAAAAGCTGGGAATGACGCAGATTTTCGATGCGGACGGGAAGCGCGTGGCGGTTACCGTCATTGCGGCGGGTCCTTGTGTCGTTGTACAGCGCAAGACGCGTGAGCGTGATGGATACGATGCCATGCAACTCGGTTACGGCCCCCAGAAGGCGTCGCGGCTGAGCAAGCCGAAAGCCGGGCAGTATGCGAAGGCCGGTGTGGAGCCACAGCGGATCCTGCGCGAGTTTGCCTGCGCCAGTGACGACGAGACGGTGGTTGGCTCGCAGGTGACGGTCTCGATGTTCGAGGGTGTCAGTCATGTCGACGTGGTGGGCACGACCAAAGGACGCGGTTTCGCCGGTGTGGTCAAGCGCTTCAACGCGGGCGGCGGTCGTATGACGCATGGTGGCCATTCGAAACGTCGTGTCGGTTCGATCGGGCAGTGCTCGTACCCGGCGCGCGTGGCGAAGGGGCAGATGATGCCCGGACATATGGGCAACGTACGTGTTACCCAGCAGAGCCTGAAGCTGCTTGATGTACGCGGGGCGGATAATCTGCTGTTGGTGCAGGGTGCGGTACCGGGGGCCAACGGCAGCCTGGTGATCGTGAAAAAGGCGTTGAAGAAGGCAGGGGCGGCATGAGTATGGTAAAGAAGTATAATGCGGCCGGCGATGCGACCGGGGAAATCGATGTTCCCGCCGGGCTGCTGGAGATGGAGAAGGGTGCGCAGGCCGTGCAGGATGCCGTGGTGGCGCTGACGAACGGCCGCCGTGCCGGAACAGCCTGCACACTCCAGAAGGGCGAAGTGGCCGGCACCGGGGCGAAGCCCTGGAAGCAGAAGGGCACTGGCCGGGCACGTGCCGGTTACAAGCAGTCAACGATCTGGCGCGGTGGCGCGACAACCTTCGGCCCCCGTCCGCGTGACTATGGGGTCAAGGTCAACAAGAAGGTGTCGAAGCTGGCCTTCCGGCGCGCGTTGAGCGAGGCGTTGAGTGCGGGCGTGGTGCGGGTTGTCGAGCCGTTGACGATCGAGGCGCCCAAGACCAAGGCGTTTGCCGCGCTGCTCAAGGCGCAGGGGGTCAGCGGTCCGGCGCTGGTGGTGGTGGATACGGTCGAGCGGGAGCTGGCGCGGGCGGTGCGGAATGTGCCGCGGGTGGAGCTGGTGCGTGCGGCTGATGTCAATGTTTATCAATTGCTGCGGTATCCGGTGGTGCTGGCTAACAGCGCGGGTCTGGAACAGCTCATGGCGCGTTTAGCGAAGTAAGGCGGGCAGATGAAGGATTCACGATCAGTCATCAGGAAGATGCAGGTTACGGAAAAGGGTGCGCTTCTCGGCGAGGCGAACAAGTACCTTTTCGAGGTGGCTTCGGATTCGAACAAGGTGGAGATCAAGCGGGCCGTGGAGTCATTGTTTGACGTGACGGTCACGAAGGTCAACACCATGAATTACGAAGGTAAGAAGAAGCGTCAGCGGACGGCGAAGTTCGGCAAGCGGCCGGACTGGAAGCGCGCGGTGGTGACACTGGCGGCTGACAATAAAATTGATTTGGCATAGTGCGATAGACGTTGCGACAGAGAAGAGGAACCATGGCACTTAAGAAATACAATCCGACGACACCGAGCATGCGGTTCACGACCGTTTCGGGGTTCGACGAGATTACCAAGACAAAGCCGGAGCGATCACTGGTTCGCCCCACGAAGCAGAAGGCAGGGCGTAACTCGGCCGGCCGGATCACGGTTCGCCATCGTGGCGGTGGCCACAAGCGCAAGTTGCGCGTGATCGATTTCAAGCGTGACAAGGCGGGCATTCCGGCGAAAGTGGCGGCGATCGAGTATGATCCTGGCCGTTCGGCCAACATTGCGCTGCTGCATTACGTGGACGGCGAGAAACGCTACATCCTGGCACCGGCGAAGCTGAAGGTCGGCGAGCAGGTGGTCTCGGGTGAGGCGGCGGAGGCCACGGTTGGCAACGCCCTGCCGCTGGCGAACATCCCGCTGGGACTGTTCATCCACAATATCGAGCTCGAGCCGGGGCGCGGCGGCAAGGTTTGCCGCAGTGCAGGCGGCAGTGCGCAGCTGATGTCCCGCGAGGGGCGCTTCGCGCAGATCAAGCTGCCGAGCGGCGAAATCCGCATGATCAACGTGAGCTGCATGGCGACCGTTGGCCAGGTGGGGAATTCCGAGCACGGCAAGGAGAGCATGGGTAAGGCGGGACGCAAGCGCTGGCGTGGCATTCGCCCGACGGTGCGCGGCGTGGCGATGAACCCGGTCGACCATCCGATGGGCGGCGGCGAAGGCCGCACCTCCGGTGGTGGGCATCCGGTTTCGCCATGGGGACAGTTGGCGAAGGGCGGCAAGACGCGGGGTCGGCGCAAGCCTTCCAGTAAATTCATTGTCAAGCGGAGAAAATAGACTATGGCACGCTCCATTAAGAAGGGTCCCTACGTGGATCCGAAGCTGATGCGCAAGATCGAACGAATGAACCGCGCGGGGGATCGCCGGCCGATGAAGACGTGGTCGCGGCGCTCGATGATCATGCCTGAGTTTGTCGGGCATACGATGGGCATTCATAACGGTAAACAGCACATCTCGGTGTTCATAACGGAGAACATGGTCGGTCATCGACTGGGCGAGTTCGCGCCGACACGGGCGTTCCGCCGTCATGGGTCTCACACGGATAAGGCAGTCAAGTAGAGACGGGACGGGTAACCATGGAAGTACAAGCAATTAGTAAGTTTGTGAGGATGCGGCCGTCGAAGGCACGGGACCTGGCGCGCAAGTTGACCGGCATGCCGGTGGCGCTGGCGCTACAGGTGACGACGGTCGGCGAGCGCAAGGCGGCATGCGAGATCGGCAAGACGCTGAAGTCGGCGATCGCGAATGCGGAGAACAATGCCGACTTGCCGGCGGATACGCTGCGGGTCAAGCAAGCCGTGATCGATGAGGGCCCGCGCATGAAGCGGTTCTGGCCGCGGGCGCGCGGCATGGTCAGGCATATTGAGAAAAAGATGTGTCACGTCAAGATTGTTTTGACGGACGGTAAATAATTCGGTAAATAATGCGGGCTTTTGGCGCTGCGGCTTAGGAGGATTCAGTTTTGGGACAAAAAATCAATCCAATAGGACTTAGGGTGACCGTCAATAAGGACTGGCGGTCGCGTTGGTTCTCCGGCAAGAAGGGGTTCGGCGATATGCTGAACGAGGATCTTGCCATTCGCGACATCGTGCGCCAGCGGCTTGACGCCGCGTCGGTGGCGCGGGTGGATATCGAGCGGTACGCCAATCGTGTCCGCATCAGCATCCATACGGCGCGTCCCGGCATCGTGATCGGTCGCAAGGGCCAGGAGCTTGAGAAGGTTCGCATGCATCTGGCGAAGATGACCGGCAAGGAGATCTACATCGAGATCCAGGAGATCCGCGATCCGGACTGCAACGCGCAGCTGATCGCCGCGAATATCGGCCAGCAGATGGAGCGGCGTGTGTCGTTCCGCCGGGCGATGAAGCGGGCCATGAAGATGGCGATGGACTTGGGGGCCGAGGGCATCAAGATCCGGGCCGCCGGGCGTCTGGGCGGCAGCGAGCTGGCACGCATCGAATGGTACAAGGAAGGGCGGATCCCGTTGCACACGTTGCGTGCGAATATCGACTACGGGTTTGCGGAAGCCGCGACGACGGCGGGCCGCATCGGGGTTAAAGTGTGGGTCTGCAAGAAGGATGAGGCCGTGAAGGGCAAGAGAGGAGCTGTGCGCAATGCCACTTATGCCTAAAAGGACGAAGCACCGCAAGGTGCAGAAGGGCAGCCGGAGCGGTTCCGCGAAGGCGGGGACGAATGTTGATTTCGGTGAGTTCGGGTTGAAGAGCATGAGCCGCGGGTGGCTGAAGGCGACGCAGATCGAGGCGTGCCGTGTGGCAATCAACCGCAAGATGAAGCGCAAGGGCAAGTTGTGGATCCGCGTGTTTCCCGACAAGCCGGTGACGGAGAAGCCGATCGAGGTGCGTATGGGCAAGGGCAAGGGCAATCCGGAGTATTGGGCGGCGGTGATTCGTCCGGGGCGGATCTTGTTCGAGGTTGCCGGCGTGCCAGAGGATGTGGCCGTGGCCGCGCTGCGGTTGGCGGATGCCAAGCTCGGTTTACGGACGCGGCTTGTGCGTCGCGGTGAGTATTGATTAACGGATGGCAAGGGTAGAGTAAGCGATATGAAAGCAGCCGAATTAAGGGAACGCAGTCCCGAGGAACTGTGCGAGGCGTACGAGGAGAAACGGCAGGCGCTGTTTATGCTGAACGTCCGCAAGGATGTGGCCGACGCGGCGGACAACCCGTTGCAGGCTCGTATGCTGCGTCGGGACATTGCGCGGATCAAGACATTGATGCGGGAACAGGAAGGTGTGAAGCACCATGGATGAAGTGAACAGCAAGACGCGCGGGAACCGCAAGACGATGGGCGGAGTGGTAGTCAGCCGCAGTGGTGACAAGACCATTGTGGTGCAGACCGAGACACGCAAGGCACACACGGATTACGGTAAGATCATCCGTCAGAGGCGCAAGTTTCATGCGCATGACGAGAACAATGAGGCAGGGGTCGGTGACAAGGTGGAGATCGTGGAGTCGCGTCCATTGAGCCGCATGAAACGCTGGCGCCTGACGAAAGTAACAGCCAAGAGCGCCTGAGGGCGTTTTCCGGGGGATAGGTCATGATACAGGAAGAAACCAATCTTGTGGTGGCGGACAACACCGGGGCGCGGCGTGCTCGCTGTTTCCGGGTGCTGGGGCAGCGGAAACGCTATGCGCACATCGGGGATATCATCAAAGTGGCGGTGCAGGAGGTGGCGCCGAACGGGAATATCAAGAGCGGGCAGGTCTGCACGGCCCTGGTCGTGCGCACCAAGCATCCGCTGAAGCGCCGCGACGGGAGTGTACTGCGGTTCGACAATAACGCCGTGGTGCTTATTGATGCGAACAAGAATCCGATCGGGTCGCGGATTTTCGGGCCGGTGGCCCGCGAATTGCGCGAGATGAATTATATGAAAGTGGTATCGCTTGCACCAGAGGTGCTTTAGACGCAAGAGCGGGTGAGGGGACACGTGAGTATCTGCAGGATAAAAAAAGGTGATGAAGTCGTTTCGATCGCGGGCGTGGATGCCGGCAAGACCGGTCGTGTGCTGCGGGTCGATCGTGAGAAGGGCCGTGCTTATGTGGAGGGTCTGAATGTCAGGACTTCGACCATCAAGCGCTCGGAGAAGAATCCCCAGGGAGGCATGGTGGAACGCGAGGCGGCGATCGCGCTTTCGAACCTGATGCCTTACGACCCAACGGTGAAGAAGGGCGTGCGCGTCAGCTCGGTGACTGACGATGGCAAGCGTGTTCGTAAAAGCAAGGCAAGCAGCCACGTATTCGATTGAGGATTGAGGGCGGTATGGCAACGATGAGAGATAAATACAAGACAGTGGCGGTTCCGGCTTTGACGGAGAAGTTCGGCCTGGGTAATCCGCTGATGGTTCCGCGGCTGAGCAAGGTCGTGGTGAATATGGGCATGGGCTGCGCGGACAAGGACAAGCTCAAGACGGTCGTCGAGGATCTGACCGCCATCACCGGGCAGCGTCCGGTCGTGACCAAGGCGCGCAAGAGCATCTCGAACTTCAAACTGCGCGAGGGTATGAGCATCGGCGCGAAGGTGACACTGCGCCAAGATCGAATGTACGACTTCCTCGACCGCCTGGTCAATGTGGCGCTGCCGCGTATCCGCGACTTTCGCGGGGTGGCGGCAAAGGGCTTCGACGGGCGTGGCAGCTACACGCTGGGGCTGAAGGAGCAAGGGATTTTCCCTGAGATCGATCCGAACCATAGTGGTGCGGTGCAGGGGATGAACATTACAATTGTTACGACGGCGAAGACGGACGGCGAGGCGCGCGAGCTGCTTTCGCTTCTGGGAATGCCGTTCGCGTCATAGTCAGTAACGGAGGAAGAACATTGGCAAAGACATCATTGATTGTTAAGGCGGCGCGACCGCCCAAGTTCAAGTCACGCGGCTATCATCGCTGCGAGCGCTGCGGTCGTCCGCGGGCATACATGCAGAAATTTCATCTTTGCCGAATCTGTTTCCGGGAACTGGCCTCCACAGGACAGATACCCGGCGTGATCAAGGCCAGTTGGTAGAGCGAGGAGCGGATATGATTGGGGATCCAATAGCGGACATGCTGACACGCATCAGGAATGCGGTTGCAATCGGTCGGGACCAAGTGACCATGCCTGGTTCGAAGTTGAAGGCGGATGTCGCCCGGGTCATGAAGACCGAGGGATACATCAAGGACTTCCACATGGATGGGGAAGGGAAGAAGACGCTGACAGTGCATCTGCGCTACAGCGAGCGAATGGAGCCCGCGATCCGCGGGTTGAAACGTGTCAGTAAATCCGGTTTGCGCCGTTATAGCGCATCGGCGGATATACCGCGTGTACTTGATGGACTGGGAACAGCCATCCTGAGCACGTCGGCTGGTGTCATGTCTGACAAAGAGGCAAAAGCAAAGCACACGGGCGGGGAAATCCTCTGCTCGGTATGGTGATTTTCGGGGGATAAGTCATGTCGAGAATTGGAGAGAAGCCGATTGCGGTTCCGGGGGGCGTGAAGCTCACGATCAACGGTGCGCTCGTGGAGGCCACCGGTCCGAAAGGAACGCTTTCGCTGACGTTGCCGAAGGGTATCCAGGCGGCCCAGGAAGGTGCCGAGCTGAAGATCAGTCGCTCGAACGATTCACAGAAGGCCTTTCACGGGTTGTCGCGCAGTCTCGTGGCCAATCTGATCGAGGGCGTGAACACGGGCTACACCAAGGAGCTGGAGATCCAGGGCGTTGGCTTCCGGGCGGCACTCAGCGGCAAGACGCTGAGCCTTTCGCTTGGGTTTGCCTCCCCGGTGGAGTACACGGTCCCGGATATGGTAACCGTCGCGGTGAACAACAACACCGCCCTGGTCGTCAGCGGCGCGGACAAGCAGCAGGTCGGTGAAGTGGCGGCGCGGATACGTTCGTTCTACCCGGCGGAGCCCTACAAGGGCAAAGGGGTGCGTTACAAGGGTGAGAAGGTCCGGCGCAAGGTTGGCAAGACCGTTTCCTAGTACATCAGGTAAGGATTGAGCATGAAAGTGAAGACACGGAAAGAGTTGCGGGCGCAGCGTCACAAGCGCGTTCGTGCGAAGGTCAAAGGGAGTGCGGTATGCCCGCGGTTGTCGATGATGATTTCGACGCGGCACATGTACGCACAGTTGATCGATGATGATGCCGGGGTGACACTGGCTTCCGCCAGCAGTCTGCAGGACGGGAATCCCCGTGTGGAGACGGCGCAGGCACTGGGTAAGCGGCTCGGCGAGGCGGCAAGTGCCAAGGGCCTGGGGCGATTTGTCGTCGATCGTGGCGGCTATCGCTTCCACGGGCGCGTCAAGGCAATTGTCGACGGCGTGCTGGAGGCGGGGTTGACGAATGTGAAGGAGGCTAAGTGAGCAAAGCGGATGTCAAGGAAAACGCGCCTGGGATGTTGGAGGAGCGCGTTGTGTTCGTCAACCGGTGTTCCAAGGTCGTCAAGGGTGGTCGTCGGTTCAGTTTCAGTGCCATCGTGGTTGTCGGTGATCGCGACGGCCGGATCGGATACGGTTTCGGCAAGGCCAATGAAGTGGCCGATGCGATCACCAAGGGCGGCGAGATCGCCCGCAAGGCGATGTTCGAGGTCACGATGCGCGAAAAGACGATCCCGCACGAGGTGATCGGCGAGTTCGATGGCGGTCGCGTCCTGTTGCGTCCGGCGGCACCGGGAACCGGTGTCATCGCGGGTGGCGGCGTGCGGGCGGTGCTTGAGGTTGCCGGTTACCGGGATGTCCTGGCGAAGTCGCTGGGCAGCAACAACAAGGTCAATGTGGTCAAGGCGACGGTTGATGCACTGGATCAATTGCGCTCGAGAAACGAGATTTCCAGGGTGCGCGGCCTGGCACTCTGATAGCAGGTAGCCCGTTGGGCGGAGGATTGAAAATGGATTTGCATTCACTGACGAACACGCCGGGCGCGAAGCACCGGCGCAAGCGGCTCGGGCGCGGCATGGCCTCGGGCAAGGGCAAGACCAGCGGCAAGGGCCACAAGGGCCAGATGGCCCGCAAGGGTCACAAGCATAAACTGGCGTTCGAGGGCGGCCAGATGCCGTTGATTCGCCGGCTGCCGAAGCGCGGCTTCAAGAATCCTACGCGGATCGAGTATATCGGCGTTAACCTGTCAAGTTTGTCGCGTTTCGAGGACGGCTCGGTTGTTGACCCGGACGCGATGCGCAAGGCTGGATTGGCCAACGGCAACTCCGATGGCATCAAGATCCTGGCGCGTGGCGAGATCGACAGGAAACTCACGGTCAAGGCGCAGGCGTTCAGCGCTAGCGCGAAGACCAAAATTGAAGCCGCTGGCGGTGTGTGCGAGGTGGTGTAGGCGTTATGCTTAAAGCGTTTCTCAATGCGTTCAAGATTCCCGAGCTGCGGCAGCGTATCCTGTTCACGCTGGGGCTGATCTTCATTTGCCGGTTGATTGCCCTGGTGCCATCACCCGGTGTGAATGCGGCGGCCCTGCAGCGGGTGATCGACGCGCTGGCCGAACAGGCCGGTGGCGGCATCATGGGCATGATTGACCTGTTCAGCGGGGGTGCATTGGGACGCGCGGCGGTCGGTGCGCTGGGCATCATGCCTTATATCAGCGCGTCGATCATCATCCAGTTGATGACGGCGGTTATCCCGCAGTTGGAACGGCTGGCGCGAGAAGGCGACACGGGGCGGGCAAAGATCACGCAGTATACCCGTTACCTGACACTGGTCATCTGCCTGGTCCAAGGCTTCTTGCTGGCGCTGACGCTGGAAAAAGGGTTTGGCGGCTTACCTGGCGGGGACCAGATCGTCTCGCCTGAGATGAGCGGCTGGGGCTTCCGTCTGCTGACCGTGCTGACCACGACGACCGGCACCATGTTGTTGATGTGGCTGGGTGAACAGATCACCGAGCGCGGCATCGGCAATGGCATCTCGATCGTGATCACGATCAACATCCTCAGCGGCCTTCCGGCGGCGGTCGTTGCTGCCGCCAACCTGTTCAGCGGCGCTGGTGGCGAGGCGCTGTTCGGCCCGTTCGAGGCGATCGGCCTGGTGGCGATGGTGTTCCTGGTGACGGCGGGCACGGTCGCGCTTACCGAGGCTTTGCGCAAGATCCCGATCCACACGACACGCCGCGTGGTCGGCAAGAAGGTGTATGGCGGGCAGAACACGTACATGCCGCTGCGCATCAACTATTCAGGCGTCATGCCGATCATCTTCGCCTCGGCGATCCTGGTGTTTCCGGCGGCGATCCTGATGAAAATCGAGAAGACGCGCCAGATCGGAATGATGTTGCAGACCGGATCAATCCTGTACCTGACTATCTTCGGCGCGATGATCCTCTTTTTCTCCTATTTCTGGGTGGCGACGCAGTTTAACCCGCTGCAGATCGCCGATGACCTGAAAAAGAGCGGCGGTTACATTCCCGGCATCCGCCCGGGTCGCCCCACCGCCGATTTCCTGGATATGACGATGACGCGACTGACGCTGGTCGGTGCCTTGTTCCTGACGGCGATTGCGGTGCTTCCCGGCGTGCTATCGCAGAATTTTGACGTGCCGCCGATCGTGGCGCATTTCATGGGTGGTACCAGTCTGCTGATTATCGTGGGTGTTACGCTCGATACGGTGCGGCAGATCGAGTCGCATCTGGTGATGCGCAACTATGACGGATTCATGAAGCGGGGTAGGATCCGTGGCCGGCGTGGCTGAGAGTACCGGCCAGTGCGTGTCGGCACCGGGAAGGCTTGAACGGTTATGGTTGTGATCAAGACCGAGGATGATTTGAAGCGGATGCGTGTCAGCAATCGTCTGGCGGCCCGCGTCAGGGATGAGGTTGCGGGGTGGATACGCCCTGGATTGACGACTCAAGAGATCGGCGCGTATGCGGCGGAGTTGATTCGCAAGGCAGGGGGGGAATGCGCGTTCCTGGGGTACCAGGGTTTTCCGGGTACGATCTGTGTGTCGGTGAATGAGGAAGTTGTCCATGGGATCCCAGGGGGGCGACGGGTTGAGATCGGCGATCTGGTCAGTCTGGATATCGGGGTGCTGATAGACGGGTTTTATGGGGATACGGCAACGACCGTGATGGTCGGTGTGACCGATCCGGAGTGGATTCGGCTGGTCAGGGTCACGGAGCAGGCGTTGCGGGCAGGGGTTGAACAGGCGGTTTGCGGCAATCGGGTATCCGATATCTCGCATGCGGTGCAAAGGACGGTTGAAAAAGCCGGGTTTACCGTGGTGCGGGACTTTGTGGGTCACGGCATTGGTCGCGAATTGCATGAGGATCCGCAGGTTCCCAATTACGGGAAACCGGGCAAAGGGGGCTTGCTACGGCCGGGGATGACGTTGGCGATCGAGCCGATGGTGAACATGGGCAAGGCCGCAGTGAAGGTGATGGAGGATGGTTGGACGGTCCGGACGCGAGATCGCATGCCCTCGGCTCATTTTGAGCATACGGTGGCGATCAGTAGCGCGGGGCCTGAGATTTTGACGGTGTAGTTTTTTATTGGACTTTCCGTCAGGTTATGTGTAAGGTGTGGAGCATTTTAAATTTTCCGAGGAATAGCGATGAAGGTCAGAACATCAGTCAGGCGTATGTGTGAACAGTGCCGGGTCATCCGGCGCAAGGGTGTGGTGCGGGTGATCTGCACGAATCCGCGGCATAAGCAGCGGCAGGGCTAGTTTGAATGTGTCCGCAGTTGGCGGGCGTGGCCGGGACGGCGATGTGCCGGGTCGGTGTGTGAATGCGTTAAGGAGATTGGAATGCCGAGAGTATTAGGTGTGGATATACCGGGGCGCAAGCGTATTGAGTACGCGCTGCGTTACATTTACGGGATCGGGCCGGCGAAGTCGGTGGAGATTCTTGCGAAGGCGAAGCTGGATCCGGCGAAGAAGGCAGATGATCTGACCTCCGACGAGCTGCGTTCGCTGATCGAAGTCATCCAGGCCGGGTATCGTGTGGAGGGTGATCTGCGTCGCGAGGTAACCTCGAATATCCGCCGCCTGATCAGTGTCGGCAGCTACCGCGGAATTCGTCATCGTCGCGGTCTGCCCGTACGTGGCCAGCGGACCAGCACGAATGCGCGGACACGCAAGGGACCGCGGCGGACGGTTGGTGCCGTGCGTGGCAAGGAAGCGCGCGCTGCCGCGAAGAAATAGCGGTTCTCAAGAATTCTAGTGCTTTTTAAGGAGAGATGGTATGGCCGAAGATACGGATATCAAGCAGGACGAGGCGGCAGTGCAGGACGCGCCGAAAGAGACAGCGGCGGACATTCTTGGCAATAGCGTGGCGGAGGCGGAAGCCCCGGTCGTGCGCAAGAAGATTCGTGGCGGACGCAGCATTCCGGTGGGCGTTGCGCATGTCAAGGCGAGTTTCAACAATACGCAGGTGGCGATTACCGATCCGAAGGGCGGGGTGATTTCCTGGAGCAGTGCGGGACGTGCCGGGTTCAAGGGCTCGCGCAAGAGCACCGCGTTTGCGGCGACTATGGTGGCGCAGGAGGCAGGCCGTGCGGCGGCCGCCAAGGGCATGCATGAGGTTGAAGTGCGTCTACAGGGAGCCGGTGCCGGGCGGGAATCCGCTGTTCGCGGGTTGCAGTCGGCCGGTCTGGGTGTTTCCTTGATCGTCGATGTGACGCCGATCGCCCACAACGGTTGCCGTGCTCGTAAACGCCGGCGCGTTTAAACGCCGTTCAAGTGTTGTTTTGGTATTAGAATGAAACGGTCCGCCCCGATATAGCGGCCAAGCAATCAAAAGGAATAGCGATGCCCATAAGAGTAAGCAGATTTGAGATGCCCAAGCGGGTTGTGAAGGATGAGAAGACGGCCACGAACCTGTACGCGCAGTTTATCGCGGAGCCGTTCGAAATCGGTTATGCACGCACGATCGGCAACTCGCTGCGCCGTGTGATGCTCTCCTCGATCGAGGGGGCGGCCATCACCGCCGTGCGTATCGAGGGTGCCGACCATGAGTTCTGCGCGATCGAAGGTGTGCTCGAGGATGTCACCGATATCATCATCAACCTCAAGCAGGTGCTGGTGAAGACGGATATCCGCGAGCCGCGTACGGTCCAGGTTTCAGTCAAGGGACCCGGTGAGATCAAGGCTGGCGATTTCGACCTGGGCGATTACGGCCAGATACTGAATCCGGATCTGCACATCGCGACAATCTCCGATTCCATCACCCTGGAGATGACGCTTGAGTTCGAAGTCGGGCGTGGTTACCGTCCGGCGGAGTGGAACAAGGCGCCGCAGCAGGAAATCGGGCGCATCCTGATCGATGCGGCGTTCTCTCCTGTACGCCGCGTGAACTTCACGACGGGCAACACGCGTGTCGGGCAGCGTACGGACTACGACAAGCTCGTGCTTGACGTATGGACGGACGGGCGGGTCACCCCGGATGCGGCGTTAAAGCTCTCGGCGGCGATCCTCAGGCACCACCTCGATGTGTTTGTCGATTACGACAAGCAGGAAATCGAGTTCGAAGAGAACGTCAAGGAGGAGAACTCGCAGCGCGAGGAGCTGCGCCAGAAACTGGCGATGAGTGTCAACGAGATCGAGTTGAGTGTGCGGGCGGCGAACTGCCTGAACAATGCGAATATCACGACTGTTGGCGAATTGGCGATGAAGACCGAGGCGGATATGCTCAAGTACCGCAACTTCGGCAAGAAGTCGCTGAATGAGATCAAGGCTAAACTCGAGGAGCTGGGCCTTGGCCTTGGCGTGGCGATTGATACTGATTTACTTGGAAAATAATTGTAGGAATGGGGGCGGGCTATGCGGCATCGCGCAGTTAGGAAAAAACTTGGACGGAGTTCTTCACATCGCAAGGCGCTTGTGGAGGGACTGGTAGGCAATCTGATCAAGGAGCGTCGCATCACGACGACGGTTCAGAAGGCGAAGATCGCGCGGTCTGCCGCCGAGAAAATGGTGACCATCGCCCGCAAGGCGGCGGCAGGACCGGCGGCCAACGTCACAGCACGGCGGCAGGCGATGGCGCTGCTGCACCGCCAGGATGTGGTGGATACGCTTTTCCGCGATATCCTGCCGCTCTGCGAGGGGCGTGCGGGTGGTTATACCCGTGTCCTGAAGCTGGGACGTCGCGGAGGCGACGGTTCCGAGATGGCGCTGCTCGAGTGGGTTGGCAAGAAAGTTGCCGTTCCTGCCGTCTCTGCGGATGCCTGAACGTCCAGCAACGGTCGTGGATGAACCCTATAGAACGCGTGTCAGTTTCATCACTGGCGCGCGTTTTTTTGGCTTATTAACGGGGTTGTATATGAAACCGGATGTCAAAGCTGCAAAATTATTAAAATTATTAGGGACATACCATTAATAGAATTGACATGGCGATGTATCGGTGGCATGAAGGTAAGCATCATTGAGGGGGGTGAATTATGCGAGTGGCGAGACTGAAGGAATCGGGCAAGCGGGCATGCTACCATGTGATGAGCCGGGTGGTGGACCGCCAGATGGTGCTGGGGAGCGAGGAGAAGGAGAAATTCCGCAAGCTGATGCGGGCGGTGGAGGCATTTTCCGGAGTGAATGTGCTGACGTACGCCATCCTCGACAACCATTTCCATATCTTAATCGAAGTTCCTGAACCAGAGCCGGTTAGCGACGATGAGCTAATCCGTCGGCTGGGCTTCCTGTATGATGCAGACCAGGTAGGGCGCATCACCGATTGGATCAGGGGCTACCGCGAGGCCGGCGAGGATGCGGCTGCCGAGCTGGTCAAGGCACGCTACACGTGCCGGATGTATGATTTGAGCGAGTACGTCAAGACCCTCAAGCAGAAGTATACCCAGTGGCACAACAAGCGTCGCGGCCGCAAGGGCACGCTCTGGGAGGAGCGGTTCAAGAGCATCATGATCCAGCCGGACCGTGCCTGCGAGGGGCAGTGGGATAATGCGCTGCTGACCATGGCCGCCTATATCGACCTTAATGCCGTGCGCGCCGGGATCGTCAGCGACCCGAAGGACTACCGCTACTGTGGCTACGGCGAGGCCTGCGGCGGTTCGCGTCAGGCACGCGAGGGGATCGGCGGCATCTTTGCCCATTACGGGCATGACGAGGCGCAGTGGCAGGCGATCGGCGGCCAATACCGCCAGCAGCTCTTCGAGCGTGGGGAAAAGACCGCCAGCCGGGCGGGCTTCTCGCGCGAGGCAGTCAGTGCCGTGCTCGACAGTGATGGCAAGCTGACGCTCCCGCAGGCGTTGCACTGCCGAGTGCGCTATTTTTCCGATGGGGTGGTACTTGGCAGCAAGACCTTCGTCGAGGATGTCTTCCAGCGCAACCGCGAGCAGTTCGGTCTCAAGCGCAAGAGCGGGGCAAGACCGCTGCGCAAGGCCGAAGCGGGTGACCTGTGTACCATGCGCGATCTGCGCCTGGAGGTTATCTCGCCGCCAAAGGCGGCTTAGCGGCGGCATAATAACCAGTTCCATCGGGCATCCGCAGTTGGAGTCTGCCCGGAAACGGTCGGATTGTGCCCTAATCTGGATTTCACGCGTACATAAGGTTTGCAATCTCGGGTTAGGAGTTCTTTCTGGCAGAATTTCGCCCCGTCTTCGCTCTGGATCGTCATGGGATTCTATCATCTGTCATCATGGTGTGAGGTCGGACACATAGAATCTTATAAAAAGAGTGTCCCTAATATTCACGCTTCGTGGTTATCGACCGGCGCATCACCCAGGGCACGCGAAGCCAAAAGGGCCGGAAAACCTGCGAACGACTCTGGACCGTGGTCGGCACCTGCGCCCTGCAGGGCCGATCCGCATTCGAGTTCATCCTGGCCGCCGTG
>CAZOXS010000226.1:0-5744 GCA_964583785.1 uncultured Victivallales bacterium | reverse complement strand
CGCAACTGGGCTACATTAATCGTTATCAACCTGTTTTGCTAGAGATCCCGAATGGGCAGCGCGTCTATGTTTTGCAAGAGCCTCAAGGGATTTGCTGCTGTTGGTTGTTGATACGCATGTGCATTTTGTGTCCGGCTTATGATTGGGCAGCCGCTTTGTGCGGGTATGCGCGGCGGCTGGCTGTTCCCTCGCCGCCTTGGCTTGCGTTTCGGCTTGCTTGAATTTCCCGGCCGCCTGCGCTAGCGCTTCTGTGACTCGAGTGCGTTTTTAGCGGCGATTTTCTCGTTCAGGTAGATCTCCCAGAGCTTGGCATACTTGGCGAATACCGCAAATGAGGTGAAGGTGGCGATAATCAGTCCTGGAACGCCATCGAGAAATCCGCGTTTGAGGATATAGCAGCGGAAGAACCGCAGCATCGGACGTAAGATGAGATCACTAAGCCAGAAGCGCCGTCCGGCCCGGTGCTTGCCGATCGCGGATATCGTGGTGAAGCGGTTGAGCGTCGCCATCTGGTTGCTGATGTCGGTGTAGGTATAGTGGTAGAGCGGATTGCGCAGCCGCTTGACCCGTCCATGCACGATGGTACGGTCGTGCGGTTCCTGTCCGCCGCATTCCCCCTTGTCCTTGCGGAACAGGCGCAGCTTGGTGTCGGGGTACCAGTCGCCATGTGTAATCCAGCGCCCCAGGTAGCGCACCAGCCGTGGGAATTCGTAGCCGACGAAATCAGCGGCGGTTGCGCTCTGGAACTCCTGTTGGATTTCCTCACGCAGACCGGGAGATACTTCCTCATCGGCGTCCAGGAAGAGGATCCAGGGGCCGGTTGCCAGATCCTTGATCAGGTTCTTCTGCCCGATGTATCCCATCCATTCGTGCTGGTAGACCCGGTCGGTGTATTCGCGGCAGATCTCGACCGTGCGATCGGTACTGAAGCTATCGACCACCACGATTTCGTTAGCCCACTTGGCGCTTTCCAGACACCGGCGGATATTGTGATCCTCGTTGCCGGCGGTGATACAGACGGAAATTTTCTCGGGCATGATTCAGAACTCTTGTCATGGGTTACGATCAAAAAAGGCAGCTCAGCATAGCTGCTGGCGTGCGGATGGACAAGCACATTCAAAGCATATTAAAAGGGATCTGGAGTGCGGGGAGTGCGGGGTGAATTGCCGGCGTGAATTGGGGTTGCGTGATGGGCGCTAGTTTGTATATGCTCCGCCAATGAATTATATCAGACAATTTTGTCGCAAAAGTGTGTGGTTAGCCCTCTCGTCCGTTTTGGTATTACTGGCTTTACGGCTTGCATCGGCGCAGGATATCCGCATTGTCGGGGTAGGCGCGGATCTCAAGATACCGCTCTCGCTTCACGAACTGACCGGTGGGGCGACGGTAGCGGAAAAACGTTTTCTTGACGTGCTGTGCGCAGATCTCGTCCGCTCGGGCTGGTTCACCGTAAGCGACGCGGCCCCGGTGATTGTGCTGCGCGGAACCTGTCAGGTTGCCGGTTCCTCGCTGGAGGTGCGCTGCGAGGTGTTGAATCGCGTCACGGGGAAATTCTATTTCGCGCGTGTCTACCGCGAAGAGGCCGCCCGCGCCCCGGCGGCGGCGCATGCCCTGGCCGATGCGGTGGTTGAGGCGGTCAAGGGTGTCAAGGGTATCGCCTCCACGCGAATCGCCATGATCGGCTCGCGCGAGGGCATGAAGGATCTTTACGTAATCGGCAGCGACGGGCAGGATCTCGTGCTGCTGACCCGCGACGGCGTGCCCTCGCTTTCGCCTGCCTGGACGCCGGATGCGCGCAGCCTGTTCTACACCTCGTTCGTCCGCGGTTTCCCCGATGTTTACCGCATCGATCTCGAGCGAGTTCGCCGCACGCGGGTCGTGGCTTTCCCCGGCATCAATACGGGAGCCCAAGTCTCCCCGGATGGCCGTTTCCTGGCGTTGGTTCTCTCGAAGGATGGCAATCCGGAAATCTACACGCAGGAGCTATCGAGCGGGAAGCTGACGCGCATCACGCGCACGGCGCATGCGGCGGAAGCCAGCCCGGTATGGTCGCCGGACGGTCGGCAGCTCGCGTTCGTCTCGGATTCGACAGGTGCCCCGCATATTTACGTTACCGGGCGTGAGGGAGGCAAGCCGCAGCGGATCACCTTCCGCGGTAATGAGAATGTCTCGCCCTCCTGGGGCCCCGACGGACGTCTGGTCTACAGCAGCCGGCGCCTTGGCCGCTACCAGCTTTGCATCTACGATCCACAAAAGCGGATGGAGCAGGAGCCGCTCACCACGGATGCCGTTGATCACGAGAACCCCTCATGGGCTCCGAACGCCCGGCACATCGTGTATTCACGGACGGAAGGCTACGCCGCCAGCGTCTATATTCTTGACACGATGGGAGACCCACAGCTACAGTTGACGCCCTTGAAAGGCGATTGGTATTTTCCCGTCTGGTCTCCGCGTTGATGCGCGACAGACAGGACGGGTTTTTGTAGAGCCAAGGGAGGCAAGATCATGAAAAGAGGACCGATTCGGATGGTTATCGCTGCGGCGACGATGGCCGTGCTGGTGCTGGGGGCAGCCGGCTGCAAGTCGAAGAACGGTCCTGGCGGACCAGGTCTTGACGTCGACGTTCTTCCTCCTTTTGATACGGACGGTGCCGGTTGGACCCAGGCCACGCGCAGTGAGTTCGGAGACCTCATCACCGATGCCAATGCCAAGTTCGAGAACGTCTCGTTTGCCTACGACAGTTTCACTATCGCCCAGAGCGAGCGCCGCAAGATCGAGGCCGTTGCTGATTACCTGGTTGGCAATCCCCAGACAACCGTCGTGATCGACGGGCATTGCGACGAGCGCGGCAGCCGAGAATACAACCTTTCGCTCGGTGAGCACCGCGCCTTGGCGATCCGCGCCTACCTGATCTCGCTGGGTGTGGCGGGTGACCGGATCCACACGCGCAGCTTCGGCGAGGAGCAGCCGCTTGATCACGGTCACGGCGACGCTTCCTGGCTGGTCAACCGGCGGGGTGCATTCTCGCTGTTCCGCAAATAGCCACGGGCATGGCCATGAGCACGATGCCCACGCTGCTTTTTCTGGCCGGTTCGCCCGGTCCGCTGGAGCTGCTGGTCATCTTTGGCGTTGTCCTGGTGCTTTTCGGCCCGCGCAAGCTCCCGGAAATCGCCCGTTCGATCGGTCGCATGCTCCACGAGTTGCGTAAGGCGTCGGACGACTTTCGCGCGCAGATCATGTCGATCGAGGATGCGGGCGAGAAACATCCGGATGAGGGCAATGAGTCGCCGTATGACGTTTCGTCAACGCTCCCGGCCGCAGAGGCAGATGGATCCGGCGAGACGGATTCGGACGATTCCGGGAGGCGCGCTTGAAATCGCCGGACCACACGGATGCCTCGGTCAAACCGTTTATCGAGCATCTTGACGACCTGCGTCAGGCCGTGCTGCGTGCCGGGCTATTCCTGTTGGCTGGTCTGCTTGTCGCCATTCCGCTGGCACCGTTTATATTCGCCCTGATCCGGGTACCGTTCGACCGTGCCGGGCTGGACGTGGTGCTGCGGGTCACCCAAGTTGGTGGCGGCCTTTCGATCCTGCTGCGGGTGGTGCTGTGGGCGGGGTTGATTTTCAGTCTGCCGTTCATCCTGGCGGCGGCGGGCGGCTTTATTTTCCCGGGGCTGTCCAGCCGCGAGAAGCGGCTGGTATCCCGTGGCGGTGGGGCGTCGCTGGGGCTTTTCGCACTGGGGATCTGGATGGGGTACCGCTGGACCGTGCCGGTGGCCCTGCAGATGATGGGGCGGATCGAGCAGTGGATGGGGACTCCCGCCGATTTCTGGGAAACCGCCGGCTACGTCTCCTTTGTGCTGAAACTGCTGCTGGCTTTCGGTGTGGCGTTTCAGTTGCCGCTGCTGGTCTACATCCTCGGCAGTCTGGGGATCATCACCTCGCGCCAGATGCGCGACAAGCGGCGGCATGTGGCGGTTGCCATGCTAATCATTGGCATGGTCATGACCCCGCCCGATCCTTTCACCATGGTCCTGATGGCCGCCCCGCTGATTGCGCTCTACGAGATCTGCATCTGGCTCGTGTACGCCAGGGAACGGCGGCCCCTGGCTGATTGACGCGACACACAGAAACCGGAGGATAATCCCATGGCTATTCGTGTTTTGAACCGGTTCCCGGGCGCCAATGTCCGCGTGCTGGCGCTCCCGCAGGCCACAGGCGGGGAATTGGTTTTCACCCCCGATCCGCACGGCGGCCCCGCCGCGCTGTGGTTCGATTTCCGGATCGAGGATCCCGATCCGCCGGTTCCTGTGCCCGAAACGCTGGTGCTGACCCTGCGGTTTTTCGATGTTCCCCCAGGCAAAATCAATCCCGAACATTGCCGTCCCGTGATCCGCGAGACAGGCAAGAGCTGGAACCGCCTGCGCGCACCGGCCGTGACAACGCTTGACGATGGGCAAGCCTTGCTGCACTGGACTATTCCCTATCCGACCTCACGGGTCGAGATCGCTCTTAGTCATCCCTATGGACGGGATGAGCTGGATGTGATGCTCAATCGTGCCAAGGGATACTGGCGCGAGGAATGCATCGGGCTGACCCAGGGCGGGCGCCTGTTGACACGCCTCGACAACCGGGTCGACGGCAAAGGCAAGGGGTCCGCCGTGCCACGCGGCCTTTATCTGCTGGCCCGGCAGCATCCTGGCGAAACACCGGGATCCTGGATTCTCGATGGCATGCTTGAAACCCTCTCGCGGGCCCGACCCGCGAACTGGTGCGTCTGGAGCACCCCCTTTGCCAACCTCGACGGCGTGATTGCCGGCGACCAGGCCGGGGGTGGCACGGCAGAACTCGCGTGGGCGAGTCCGCCGCTGCGTTACGAAGGTGCGGTCCTTCAAGCTGACATCAGCCGGTGGGCGGAGCGCTGTCGTCCGGAACTGGTCGTTGACCTGCAGGCGTCCGGGATCCGCGATAACGATGGCATCCATGTTTCCGTTGCCCCGGCGACACCCGACGCCGAACGCAACCGTCTGGCGTGGATCAATATCATGCAGCAGGCGCTGGGGTCCGAGTTTGCTGCCGATCCCTTCGCGCGCATGACGGAAAATACGGCGTCAATAGACGCGACGGGTCTGTCGGAATACGTGCATAAAGCCTGCGGTTGCTGCGCCCTGACTATCAAGACGCCCTACACGATCTGTCGCGAAACCCTGATGACCCCGAAACAGTACCGGGAAGCCGGGCGCCGCCTGGCGCAGGCAATCCTGACCCGCTGGTAAAGCCGAAAGAGAAAAAGGAACGACCTGTTGTAAGTCGTTCCTTTAGAATGGTTTAGTTGGTGGCGAGGAAGGGAATCGAACCCCCGACACAAGGATTTTCAGTCCTCTGCTCTACCAACTGAGCTACCTCGCCTTGAGAAGAATGTCTGGTTATACGGAAATATCTACCTAATGTCAAACGATTCTGTTACGATGGCGCGTTTCATGATGGGGAGGGTTGTGATGCCGATTAACAGAACACGCATGATGGTGGTGGCAGGGTTGGCGGGAATGGGTATATGCGCGGGATCGGCAGCAGCGTCCGTTGTCGCCAAACGCCCGAATATCATCTTTATCCTGACCGATGACCAGCGCTGGGATGCCATGAGTTGCCTGGGGCATCCTTTCCTGAAAACCCCTAACATGGACCGGTTACGCCACGAGGGGGCGCTCTACGCGAATGCCTTTGTCACCACCGCCCTCTGTT